>JASHPP010000361.1 GCA_030038035.1 Trebonia sp. | reverse complement strand
CGCGACCGGCGAACCTGGGAGACGGTCCAGCGCGCGGTGATCGTGTCGCCCGGGTACACGGGGCCGGCCAGGGTGCGCTCGAAACCCAGGAAGGCGATGACCGCGATGTCGTCGATGACAGGGGTCGCGAGCCCCTGCGAGACCGCGAAGACCAGGGCGCCGTGGGCGATCCGGCCGGCGAACGGCGTGTTCTCCCGCACCCATTGGTCGTCGGTGTGCAGCGGGCTGAAGTCCCCGGACAGCCCCGCGAAGGCCGTGATGTCCTGCTCGCTGATCGTCCGGGGGGCGGAGAGATACTCGCTGCCCTCTGTCAGGTCCTCCAGGTACGTGGTCATCTGCCGTCCAGGGCGAAGTTGGGCAGCACGAACGTCTCGCCGGCCGGGGTGAAGACGACGTGCACCGGCTCGTCGCAGGCGATGTCACCGACGTCGCCGACGATGCGCGCGGTCAGCCGCGGGCCCTCGTCGAGCTCGATGATCGCGAGCACGTACGGGCAGTCGGCGGCGAACTCGGCGTTGGGCGTCCGCCGGATCACGGTGCAGGCGTGCACGCGCCCGTGGCCGCTCGCGGGGGTCCATTCCGGATCGGGTGCGAAGCAGGCCGCGCAGTGGCCGCGCGGGTAGAACTGGCAGCGGCCGCAACTTCGGCAGCGCTGGATGAGCAGCGTCCCGTCGCGCGCGGCGTCCCAGTAGGCGCGCGAGAACTCGTCGGGCAGCGGGGGCAGGCCGGGTGCTGGCGGCAGCGCGCCGGGCAGCGCGTCGGGCAGTGTGCCGGGCAGCGCGCCGGGCATGCTCACACTCCCAGGATCAGGGTCGCCGACGTGGACAGCGACCCGCCCATGCCGTGCACGAGCGCGGTTCGCGGGCCGTCGAGGCGGACGCCTGGTGAGGTGCCCCGCAGCTGCCTGACCGCCTCGACCACGGCCAGCGCGCCGCGCCGACCCGGATGGTTGGAAGACAGCCCGCCGCCGTCGGTGTTGATCGGCAGCCGCCCGCCAGGCGCTATCTCCCCGGCGCTCGCGAACTTGCCGCCCTCGCCCTTGCCGCAAAAGCCGAGGTCCTCAAGCGCGAGCAAGACGGTGATCGTGAAGCTGTCGTACAGCTGGGCGCAGTCGATCTCGGCCGGCCGCATGCCCGCGGTCGCGAACGCGCGCGCGCCGGATGCGGCGGCCGCGGTGGCGGTGAACGGCCACATCTGGTTCATCGACACCTGGCCGAGCGCCTCGCCGAAGCCGAGCACGTACGCCGGCGTTGTGTTCATTTCCCGCGCGTGCCTGGCGCTGGTCAGGACGAAGGCACCGCCGGAATCGGTGACCACGCAGCAGTCCAGCCGGTGCAGCGGGTCGGCGATGAGCGGTGAGGCCAGCACGTCATCGACGGTGATCGGCGTGGTGTACCTGGCGTCCGGGTTGGCGTTCGCGTTGGCCCGGCACTGGACCGCGATGGCGGCCAGGTCTTCGGCCGTGGTGCCGTAGTCGTGCATGTGCCGTCGCGCGGCCAGCGCGTAGGTGGCCACGGTGCTCGGGCCGTAGGGCAGCTCCCACTGGCCCGGGCCGTGGGCGTACGTCAGGTAGTCCTGCGCGCCGTGCGGCCACGAGTACCCGCAGGCGGCGTAGGTCACGAGCACCACCTCGGCCAGCCCGGCCTCGATGGCGGCGACGGCATGGCCGGCGTGCGAGACCGGCGCCGCCCCGCCGATGTCGGTTCCGTCTGCCCACCGCGGGTGGATGCCGAGGTATTCGGCGATTTCGGCCACCGCCATCTCCCTGGCGCCCTCGGCCGGGAAGGACGCCGCGGCGGCGAGCCCGTCGACGTCCTCGCGGTCAAGGCCGGCGTCGGCCAGCGCGCCCCGCGCGCACTCGGCCTGGATCGCGAACGGGTGCGTCCCTGGCGCGCGGCGTCGCGGCGACTCGTAGGCGCCGACGATCGCGACCTTGCCGCTCCAGCTCGACGGCACCGCTTTAGTCCTGCCCCGTGAACTCGAGCAGGCCGGGCAGGCCGCGCTTGGCGGCCTCGTTGGCGATGATCAGGCGCTGGATCTCCGAGGTGCCCTCCCAGATCCGGTCGACCCGCAGCTCGCGCCAGATCCGCTCGACCGGGTTGTCGCGCATGTAACCGCGGCCGCCGAAGATCTGCACCGCGCGGTCGGCTACCCGGTTGGAGGCCTCGGAGGCGGCCAGCTTGGCGGTCGCGGCCCTGGCGTGCAGCGTCTTGCGGTTGCCGCCCTGATCGAACTCCCAGGCCACCTGGTGCGTGAAGGCCCGGTTGACCGCGATGTCCACCACGGAATCGGCGATCATGGCCCGGATGAGCTGGCGGTTGATGAGCGGCTCGCCGCCCTGCATCCGGTGCGCGGCCCAGTCGGTCGCGAGGGTCAGCGCCCGCTCGGCCGCGCCGATCGTGCGCGCGGCGATCATCAGCCGCTCCTCTGTGAACCAGTCGCGGGTCAGCTCATACCCCTGGCCGACGCCCCCGAGCACCGCGTCCGGGCCTACTCGCACGTTGTCGAAGGAGAACTCGGGGTGCTCGTAGACGAACGTGTGCGTGTAGCGCGGCGTGCGCACGATGTCGACGCCAGGGGTGTCGCGGTCGACGAGGAACAGCGTGGGCGCGTCCTGCGGCTGGACGGCCGCGAGGACCAGCAGGAAGTCCGCCGCGTCGCCGACGGTGACGAACCACTTGTTCCCCGTGATCCGGTAGCCGTCGCCGTCGCTGACGGCCTTTGTGTGGACGGCCGCCGGGTCCGAGCCTGACGTTTCCTCGGTGATCGCCACCGCGTCGCGCCGCTCGCCCCGTGCGTCGGGGATGAGGTACCGCTCGCGCTGTGCCGGGGTGCAGGCCAGCAGCGGGTTGGCCGGGCGCCAGACGGTGTCCCACAGCGCGTTGGTCAGGCTGCCGAGCACGTCCTGGACGACGACCTGCTCAAGCACGGTCAGGCCCGCCCCGCCCCATTCGGCCGGGACGTTGATCGCTTGCAGGCCGTGTGCGAGCACGGCTTCCCTGATGGCCGCGTGGGCCTGCGGCCCGAGGCCGTTGTGCTGCTCGCACTCATCCTCGTACTTGGCGATCACGGCCGCGAGAGCAAGCGCTTGCTGACGCAGCCCGGCCAGCCGGGGCGTGTAGGCGAATTCCATCTCGTTGTCGCTACCTTCCTTATGCGCCGTATGCGTCATGCGCCGTATGCGTCGTACGCGTCGTACGCGTGTGCTTCGTGTGCGCCGTGTGCTTCGTGTGCGAGGCCGGCCTGGGCCGGGACGGCGACCGGGATCTCCTCGGGCTCATCCGCCTGGGCCGCCCGGTCGGTGCGCCCGATCTTCGCCAGTACCGCCGGCCAGCGCAGGCGCAGCGTCGCGTAGGTGCTGACCGCGAGCACCACGCAGCCGGCGAAGACCCAGGCCACCACTCCGTACGCGCCCTGCGGGAACGGCCGGAAGCTGAACCAGTACACGAGGGCGATGCCGGCCATGGCCACCAGCGTGGTCAGCGCGATGCCCGCGCGCAGCGAGCCGGTGCGCGCGGCGTACACGCCGGCGACCAGGGTCGTGAGGCCGTACGCGAGGACGAGCAGGTAGCCGGACAGGGTGCCCAGGTAGCCGTAGGAGTTGTCGGGGTTGGTCAGGGCAGCCCCGGCGATGCCCAGGATGAGGTACAGCGCGGCGAGGGCCGTGACGGCGGTGACCGGTGTCCGCTGGGTGGCGTGCACCTTCGCCAGGCGGCCGGGCAGCACGCGGTCCCTGGCGAGGGTGTACACGGTGCGCGACGTGCCCGCCATGATGCCGAGGCTGGAGCCGAAGAAGCTGACGGCGACGCCGAGGTCGATCGGGTACCCGAGCCAGCCGACGTTGTTGCGGCTGGCCAGTGTGTCCAGCGGCGCCGGGCTGCTCGCGAAGGAGATGCCCTTGAACCCGAGCACGATCACGTAGCTGGCGAACACGTACAGCAGGCCGAGCCCCACGATCGACCCGGTCATGGCCAGGCCGATCGCCCGCCGCGGGTTGCGCGCCTCGCGGCCGAGGGTGGCGACGTTCTCAAAGCCGGCCAGGGCGAAGACCGCGAACCCGCCGGCTTCCAGGATCGACGCCACGTTCATGCCGCCGAAGTGCAGCTGCCTGCGGTCGATGATCCCGCCAGGGGCCTTGATCAGGACGACGCAGAACAAGATGAGGATGACCCCGACCGTGGCGAACTCGATGGCCAGCAGCAGCCGGGCGGAGAGCTTGACCTCCCGGTAGCACAGCCACGCGTTCGCGGCCACGACGAGCGCCGTCAGGATGCTGATGACAACGGCCGGATGACCCGCGGGCACGCCGACCCGCTCGAGCCAGGCGTCCAGGTAGATCGCGCTGCCGAGGGCGCACGCGGGTCCGGCGAGCAGCAGCGCGAGAACGTGCGCCGACATGACGGAAAAGCCGCCGCTGCGTCCGCCCGCCCGCGCGGCCAGCCCGTACAGCCCGCCGGTGCAGGCGAAGCGCCGGGTCAGCCAGCTGATGCCCAGGGCGAAGCTCAGCACGATGACGGCGGTGACCACCCAGGTCAGCCAGCTCAGGTTGCCCGCCGTCTCGCTGATGAGCCCGGTGGACAGGGCGAGCGTCGAGGACGGCGCCAGGATGCCGAGCGCGATGCCGTAGACGGCCCACAGCGGGAGGACTCCCCTGCGGAGGGTCCCGTCTTGTGCTGCGGTCGGCCGGGCCTGCTCGGCTGCGCTCATGGCTTCACCTCATATCTAACTGGTGAATCAGTTATTTATGAACTGTGAGGTGTGTCACCATGGTTGTCAAGAGGACAGGCCCAGATTTCTTAGCCTGACGCTGCCGGGCGGCCGGCGGCGGCCAGGTAGCGTACCGACTGAGCTGGCCAGGCCTGGCCGGCGCCTGGCCGGCACTGACTGGAGGTGAGATGCCCCGACCGCACGTTGAGGAGGAACGGCGCCAGCAGATCCTGGAGGCGACCTGGCACGTTATCGCGGTCAGCGGCTTTCGCAGCCTGCGCTTGTCCGATGTGGCCAAGCGCGCCGGGGTGAGTTCCGGGATGATCCACTACTACTTCGACACCAAGCGCGACCTGCTCAAGGCCGCGTTCGAGCGGTACTACGAGCACTCGATGCAGCGCCGCCAGTGGGTGATGGAGACCGGCAAGGGCCCGCTGGAGCTGCTCAAGCTGATCGTCGAGTCCTACGTGCCGGTCGAGGACGAGACCATGGAAGGCTGGCACGTCTGGAGCGAGCTGTGGGTCGAAGGGCTGCAGGAGCCTGACCTGCAGCAGCTGAACGAGGACTTCTACGGCCAGTGGCGGCGGCTGGTGGCCGGCATCATCCGCGACGGCCAGGACGCCGGCGTCATCCGCGACGGCAGCGCGACCGAGCTGGCCAACATGCTCATCGCGATGATGGACGGCCTCGCCATCCAGGTGCTGCTCGGCTCGCGGAGCATGACCGCGGAGCGCATGCGGACGACCTGCCTGGCCTTCATCGACGAGATGCTGCCCAAGCAGGCGGCCCGCTAGCCGCGCTCCGGTCGCCCGCGACGGCCAGCCCAGTCGCCTGCCCCTTGCCACGAGCCGCACGGCTGCCGCATAATAACTGACGCATAAGTCAGTTATTGCTCCAGCAAGGAAACGCCGCGCCATGACCGTCACTCCCGAGCCTGCGCCGCCTCTCCTCTCGGCCAGGCAGCCACGTTCCGGCGCCGCCGCGCCGCCGTCCTGGCTCCGCTCCGAATCGGCGCCGCACCCGGTCGCCTTCCCGGTCCGTGAGCCCCTGCGGGCGCTCTTCGACCCCCGCTCGGTCGCGGTCGTCGGAGCGTCGGACAACCCGCAGAAGTGGGGCTACTGGCTGGCGCGCGGCGCGCTCGCCGGGCAGCACAGGCGCCAGGTCTACCTGGTCAACCGCCGGGGCGCCACCGTGCTCGGGTCGCGTACGTGGCCGTCGCTCGCGGAGCTGCCCCAGGAACCTGAGCTCGTGGTCGTGGCGACACCGCCAGGCAGCGTCCGGGGCGAGGTCGAGCAGGGCCTGACGGCAGGCGCCCGGTGCTTCGTGGTCATCACCGCCGGCGTCGGAGAGCCGGCCAGCCCGCGCGACGAGCTCGACCTGGCCGAGCTCGTCCGGGCTCACGGCGCCCGGCTGCTCGGGCCCAACTGCATGGGCGTGGTGGACGACGCGACCGCGCTGCAGCTGTGCTGGGGTGCCGTGCCGGCCGGCCAGGTAGGGCTGATCTCGCAGAGCGGCAATCTCGCGCTGGAGATCGGGCGGCTGCTCGGCCGGGCCGGGCAGGGCTTGTCCCGGCTGGTATCGCTCGGCAACCAGCGAGACATCGACGCGGCAGAGATGCTGCAGAGCCTGGTCGAGCACGAGCGGACGCGGGTGATCGCCGCGTACGTCGAGGACTTCCGCGACGGCCGCCGGCTGGCGCGGGCGCTCGCCTGCGCGCGGGCCGCCGGGAAGCCGGTTCTCCTGCTCGCACCTGGCCGCAGTGCCGCGTCAGGTCGCGCCGCCCAATCGCACACCGGGGCGCTGGTGAGCTCGCTTGAGGTCGTGGACGCCGCGGTCGCGGAGGCCGGCGCGCTGCGCCTCGACACCGCGGGAGCGCTGGTCGACGCCGCGGTAACGCTGCTCGCGCCGGGGATGCGGGGCGGCGGCCGTGTCGCGGTCGTGGCCGACGGCGGCGGCCAGGGCGCGCTGGCGGCCGACGCGCTGGCGGCCGCGGGCATGTCCGTGCCACCCCTGCGTGAGCTCACCATGTCGCGCCTGCGCGGCCTCCTTCCCGCCGCGGCAGGCGTGACCAACCCGGTCGACCTGGCGGGCGCGGGGGAATCCGACATCGGCAGCTACGCGGCCGTGGTGAACGCGCTGCTCACCGCCCAGGACACCGACGCGGTCGTGCTGTCGGGTTACTTCGGGGACTACGCCACCGGCTCGCCGCAGCTGGCGGACGCCGAGGCGGCAGTCGCCGACGCCCTGGCCGCGGCGTCCGCGGACGCCGCCCGGCCGGTCGTGGTGCACAGCATGGCCACCACGGAAACCCCCGCGCTGCGCGTGCTGCGCCGGCGCGGGATCCCCGTCTTCGACCGCATCGAGCACGCCGCATCCGCGATCGCCAGGGCGGCCCGCTGGACCGCGCTGGCGCCAGTGGAGCGGCCGAAGTTCGCCGTCGCGCCCCCCGCCGGGGACGGCGGCTACGAGCGCACGCGGGAACTGCTGGCCGGATATGGCCTGAGCTTCCCCGCGGCCAGGTTCGTCGCCGATGCCGACCACGCCGCCGCGGCCGCGGCGGGCATCGGCTACCCGGTCGTGCTGAAGGCGATGGGGCTGGCGCACAAGACCGAGGCGCAGGGGGTGGCGCTCAATCTGCGGGACGAGGCGGCGCTGCGGGCCGCGTTCGCCGCCATGCGACTGCGCACACGGTCAGCCGCCTTCGCCGTCGAGGCCATGGTGCGCCGGCCAGGTTCTGTCGAGCTGATCATGGGAGTCCGGCAGGACGCGTCGTTCGGGCCGGTCGCCATCGTCGGAATCGGCGGGATCACCGCCGAACTGCTGGCCGACACCGCGGTCGGCCTGGCCCCGCTGACCCGGGACCGGGCACACCAGATGCTGGGGTCACTGCGGCAGGCCCCGCTGCTGACGGGGTGGCGCGGAGCCGAGCCTATCGATCTTGCCGCCGCCGCCGACGCGCTCGTGGCGATCGCCAGGGCGGGCGCGGAGCACCCCGAATACAGCGAGCTCGAGGTCAATCCCGTCCTCGCGCATCCGGGCGGTGCCATCGCGCTGGACGCGCACGGCGTCCTTTCGGCACCCCCTGCCGCGGAAGCCGGCACCGATCGGCGCTGAGGGCGGGCAGTTTCAATCCCGAAGGAGGGTGGGTGACGATGCCGGACAACCCGCGGCGAGTCGCCATTGTCACCGGCGCGGCCCGCGGGATCGGCGCCGCGACCGCGTGCCGCCTGGCCAGGGACGGGATGGCGGTCGCCGCGCTCGACCTGGAGGCCGGCGCCTGCGCCGCCACCGTAGCCGCGATCACCGCGGCCGGCGGTCAGGCGATCGCGGTCGGCGCCGACGTCAGCAAGGCTGACCAGGTGGCGGCGGCGGTAGGCACTGTGGCCGCTGAGCTCGGGCCGCCGGCCGTGCTCGTCAACAACGCCGGCGTGATCCGCGACAACCTGCTGTTCAAGATGTCAGACGAGGACTGGGACACGGTGCTCGGCGTGCATCTGCGCGGCGCGTTCCTGATGAGCCGGGCCGCGCAGGCGCACATGGTCGACCAGCGCTACGGCCGGATCATCAACCTGTCCTCAAGCTCCGCGCTCGGCAGCCGCGGGCAGGCCAACTACGCCGCGGCCAAGGCAGGGCTGCAGGGCTTCACGAAGACCCTGGCCATCGAGCTCGGCCCGTTCGGCATCACCGCGAACGCGGTGGCCCCGGGGTTCATCGTCACCGACATGACCGCGGCGACCGCCGCCCGGCTGGCGGTGAGCTTCGAGGAGTTCCAGGCCACGGTGGCGGCGCAAACCCCGGTCCGCCGGATCGGACAGGTGGCTGACGTCGCGCACACCGTCTCGTTCCTGGCGAGCGAGGACGCCGGCTTCGTGTCCGGGCAGGTGATTTACGTGACGGGCGGCCCCCTGTGCTGACGACTGGTCGGCCAGGCTGACGGACCGCATGGCGGGTCCGTCCGCTGTGCATCACTGAGAACACGCTGAACAGCCGCTTCAGTTCGCACGACACAGCTGCCCAAAATAACGCGGATGAGACATCCCGGCGCAGGCGACGCGATAATCTGCGGACGAATCCTGTATAGGTAGCCATGGGCGGTGGGCGCGGCACCGTGGTCCCGGGATTCCAACCGCCGCCGACAATGCGATGGGAGGGGTGTCTTGGTGTCTGGGCCGGGTGAGCTGGGTTCCCGCGACACGCGCGGGAACGACCCGGCACGGTTCCTCCAAGAGCTGCGCGAGCTGCGCAGTCATGCCGGACTCGGGCACGCCGAGCTCGCGGCGCGCGCGCACTATCCGTGCGAGGTGATCAGGGCCGCGGAAGCCGGCCCGTCACTGCCAGACCTGCCCGTGCTTTCGGCCTACGTCCGCGGCTGCGGCGGGACCTTCGCGGAGTGGGAGGAGCGGTGGCGGTCCCTGACCGGCAGCCCCGCCAGCCCGCTGCTGCCGGCCCGGCCGACCGGATGCTCGGCGGCGGCAAGTGCCGGAGCGCGCGTGGGCGCCACCTCGGCTGCCGCCGACGGGCACGACCCGGCCCTCGTCATGGCGGCGCTGGGCAGGGTCGCCGAGGGCATGGCCACGTCCGCAACGTCGTCGCTGTCAGCGTCTTCGCCGCCCGGCCAAGCCGGCTGCCCCACTGGCTTGGCGGCGCCCGCTGAGCTGGCCGGCTACCCCGGCTTCCCCGGCTACCCCGGTCCCGGCGGCGCCCCCGGCCCCAGCGACGCCCCCGACGCTTCCGACGCTTCCGACGCCCCCGGCCGCCCCGCCGACCCGCCGCTGCCCGCCGCGAC
>JASHPP010000360.1 GCA_030038035.1 Trebonia sp. | reverse complement strand
GCCACGGGCGAGCCACCGGGCGGGGCGGGCCTGGGCCTGGACCGTTGCCTGCTGGCCAGCGTGACGGGTGTGGACACGGCCCGGGTCCCGGTGGTCAGCGGGAACCGCCCGTCGGCGGCCTGGGGGCTGGTCCGGCAGTTCCTGCTGGACGCGGCGCTGGCCGCGACCGGTATCAAGTTCGTCGAGTCGGTGACCGTCACCGGCGTCCGTGACAACGATCCGGGCGGTCCGGTGACGCTGGACAGCACCGCGGGCACCTTCGCCGCCGACGTCGTGGTTGGCGCGGATGGCGTGTACTCGGTTACCCGCCGGTTCGTGGCGCCCGACCAGCCGGCGGCGAGTTACGCCGGATACATGCTGTGGCGCGGCCTGGTCGCCGAGTCCGATGTTCCCGGCGGGCTCGGCGGCCGCGGCCGCGACCTGGAGATGCACGCCGCGCCAGGCGCCCACCTGGTCGTCTACTGCGTGCCCGGCCCCGACGGCCGGACCGATGCCGGCCGTCGCCGGGTTTCCTATGCCTGGTATGACGCCGGCCGCACGCGGCTGCTGCGCGAGGCGGGCTGCATCGAGGACGGCACGGTGGTCGCGACCCTGCGCGGGGACCAGTTCCCGGCCGGGCTGCCGGCGCAGCTCGCGGCACTCGCGCGCCGCTGGTGGCCGGCGCCTTGGGGGGAGTGCATCGCCTGGGGCGTCACGCACGACGCTGTCTTCGGCACGCCGGTGGCCGAGTACCTGCCGGAGCGCCTGGTCCGCGGCCGCGTGGCCCTGGTCGGCGACGCGGCCCACGTGGCCACCCCGATGACCGGCGCCGGGTTCGAGAACGCGCTGCTTGACGTGCGCGCCCTGGCCGCCAGCCTTATCCGCGTGACAGGGGCCGACGTGTGGGCCGGCTTGGACCGGTACGAGCAGGAACGGCTGCCGCATGCGCGGCGGCTGGTGTCCTCGGGCATGGCCTGGAGCCGTTCGTATCTCAGATCCGCCTGACCCGGCGGGGATGCCTCACCAAGGAGAAAGCGCAGTGGACCTGGAACAGGTACTTGACAAGATCGTGGAACTCGGCCGGGAAGAGCTGCGCATCGTGCGCAAGCGGGCGGAGGAGAAGACACCAGCGCGCGATCACGGCGAGGACTATCACGAGATGACGCGGGCCGCGGACCGGCTGGACCATTACGCGCACCTGCTGCGACGGCTGCATGACAACGAATTCGGCGACGGATGGCGGCACGAGAGCCAGCAGGACACCAGCGGCGGCTGATCAGCCGCAATAAGAGTTATTCCCTATCTGTTACGAAAGCAATTAAAACTTCTTCAACAGAGATAAATCTGCGGCTTTACCGCAAGTCTCCGTTAGACGTTAGTTTTCCAGCTATTTACCTAGACGTCCTACACCAAGACTGTGACGCCGTCTAGAAGTGGTGCGTAGGGTGGCAACGAGACTTTCCGCACCCCATGAAGCTGCCGGGAGACTGGGCCGCCTGGGCCGCCTGGGCCTGCTTGCCCTCGCTGCCGTGGTCGCGATCGCCGCCGCGGCTTGCGGCAGCTCCTCATCCTCGTCGCCTTCGGCGCTGACCCTGGGGTGGGGGCTGCCGAACGGTCCGGTGCCGACGTCGGTTTCGCTGTCTGAGACGGGCAGCACGCTGCTTTACCCGCTGTTCAAGCTGTGGGTGGTGGGCTACAAGAGCGCCTACCCGCAGGTCACGATCACCACGGCGGGCACCGGCTCGGGCGCGGGCATCTCGTCCGCGGCGGGCGGCTCCGCGGACATCGGCGCGTCAGACGCCTACCTGACGCCGACCGACGTGAGCAAGTACCCGACGCTGATGAACATCCCGCTGGCGATCTCGGCGCAGATGGTCAACTACAACCTGCAGGGCCTGAACGGCACCCTGAAGCTCGACGGAACCATCCTCGCCGAGATCTACGAGGGCAAGATCACCATGTGGAACGACTCCGCGATCGCGGCGCTCAACCCCGGAGTGACGCTGCCCGACATGAAGATCGTGCCGCTGCACCGCTCGGACAGCTCAGGTGACACGTTCCTGTTCACGACCTACCTGTCCGACCAGGACCCGGCCTGGTCGAGCTCGGTCGGCTACGACACGACGGTGGCGTGGCCGTCGGTGGCCGGCGAGCTGGCGTTCAAGGGCAACAGCGGCATGGTGACCGGCTGCCAGGACAACCCGGGCTGCGTCGCCTACATCGGCATCAGCTACAAGTCCAAGACCACCGCGGCCGGACTCGGCGAGGCCGAGGTGGCGAACGGGGCCGGCCAGTACGAGCTGCCCACCGCCGCCACCATCGCGGCCGCGGCGTCGAGCTTCTCCTCGATTCCGGCCAGCGGCGCCATCTCGCTGATCAACAGCAAGGCGTCCGGCGCCTACCCGATCATCAACTACGAATACGCGATCGTGAACTCAACCCAGCCGAACGCGACCAAGGCGCAGGACATCAAGGCCCTGCTCTACTGGGCGATCACCACGGGCAACTCGGGCAAGTACCTGTCCCAGGTGAACTTCCAGCCGCTGCCCTCGACGGCCCTCGCGGTCTCCGAGGCCCTGATCGCGAAGATCGGCAGCTAACGATGGCCGACCCCGCGCCTGTGCGGGCGGGCGGCGGGGAGCCGGGCGAACGCCCGGCTCCCCGCCGGGGCCTGGCGGGCCTGCGTGCCCGGCTGAGCGAGGCCGGGCTCATCCGGTGGCTCGGCGGGGCGGGCGCGCTGATCCCCGCGCTCGCGCTCGCCTTCATCCTCGTCTCCCTCATCCTCGAGGCACTGCCCGCCATCCGCCTGAACGGCTGGAGCTTTTTCACCTCGAGCGCGTGGAACCCCGGCAGCGGGTACGGGGCGGTCATCATCA
>JASHPP010000359.1 GCA_030038035.1 Trebonia sp. | reverse complement strand
CCGTTTACCTTTGCGTAGAACACGATTCACCCTCCCCATCCTGCTCTCGCAACCTCAAGGTTCCCTGCGAGGCCGGGTTCAATCATCGCCGGCGCGCGGCAGGCAGCCAGTACGGTGGAGCCGGTACCGTGATTAGTACACGACACCCAGGTGTGCACAGTGGCCGGAAAGCCCGGCCTGCGAAGCCGAACCGGAGTCATTAGCATGACCGAAAAGCTGACCGCGACGCTGACGACGACGCAGGGGACGGTCACCATCCGGCTGTTCCCCGACCACGCGCCGAAGACCGTGCGGAACTTCGTCGAGCTCGCCGAGGGCGGCCGGGAGTGGACGGACCCGCGGACGCGGGCGAAGAGCAAGGACAAGCTCTACGACGGCACCGTCTTCCACCGGGTGATCGCGGGGTTCATGGTCCAGGGCGGGGACCCCCTCGGCACCGGCACCGGAGGTCCCGGCTACCGGTTCGCCGACGAGATCCACCCCGACCTGCGCTTCGACAAGCCGTACCTGCTGGCGATGGCGAACGCCGGCCCGGGGACCAACGGATCTCAGTTCTTCATCACCGTGGCGCCCACGCCGTGGCTCAACGGCAAGCACACGATCTTCGGTGAGGTCATCGGTGGCGCCAACGTCGTGGACGAGATCAGCCGGGTGCAGACCGTCCCCGGCGACCGGCCGGCCACCGACGTGGTGCTGCAGTCGGTCACGATCGAACGCGGCTAGGCGACGGTAACCCCCCATGACCGCGTCGGACCAGGCCAGCCACCCCGGGCAGGACAGCCCGCCCACCTGTTACCGGCATCCCGACAGGGAGACGTGGGTCTCCTGCGTCCGATGCGGTCGCCACGCCTGCCCGGACTGCCTGCGCCAGGCGGCGGTCGGGCAGCAGTGCGTCGAGTGCGTGCGCGGCGCCGGCCATGGCGCGCGGCAGGCCAGGACCGTGTTCGGCGGCAGGCCAAGCCGGACGGCGGTCGTCACGTGGACCATACTCGGCCTCAACGTCCTGCTGTACCTGGTCGAGCTGGCGCACCCCAGCCTCGCCGAGGACTGGTGGATGATCGGATACGCCGGCCCCCCGCTGCAGGGCGTCGCCGACGGCCAGTGGTACCGGCTGCTCACGTCCGCCTTCCTGCCCGGCACAGGCAGCCTCGGCCTCCTGGACATCGCCTTCAACATGTGGGCGCTGTGGATCGTCGGCCCGGGGCTCGAGCAGTTGCTCGGCCGTGTCCGCTTCCTGGCCGTGTACCTGCTCAGCGCGGTCGGCGGCAGCGTGCTGTTCTACTACCTGGCGGCGCCGAACCAGCCGGCGCTCGGCGCCTCGGGCGCGATCTTCGGTCTGTTCGGCGCGTGGTTCGTGGTCTCCAGGCGGCTGAACCTGGACAGCCGCGGGATCGTCATGCTGATCGCGATCAACCTCGCGCTCAGCTTCATCTACCGCAGCACGATCGCCTGGCAGGACCACGTGGGCGGGCTGATCGTCGGTGCGCTGATCACCGCCGCCTACGCGTACGCGCCGCGCAAGAACCGGCTCGCGGTCCAGCTGTCGGCGAGCGTCGCGGTGGTTGCCATCCTGGCTGTCGCCATCGTGATCAGGAACGGCCAGCTCAACCCGTAACGCTCAGCGCCACCTGGTGGCAAGCACCACCCCGGCGACGATCAGCGTGAACGCGCAGACCAGGTTCCACCCGCCGAGCGCGGAAAGCACGGGCATGTCCGCCTCGGTGACGTAGTACAGCGCGATCCAGGCCAGCCCGACGAGGAAGCAGGCGACCATCGTCGGGGCGAGCCAGGGCGGGCTGACCGCCCGCCGCCGCGACTTCGCCGCCGGCGGCGTGTACACCGGCTTCTTCCGGACGCGGGACTTAGGCACCGCGCACCTCCTGCTCGGGGACTGCGACCACTTCCGGGTAAGCGTAGTGCACGCCGTCCCTCTTCGCGTCCGCGCTGGTCAAGGGTTACCTCCGCGGGGCTCAGGGGCCGCCGGGAGTCGGAGTCGGGCCCGACGGGGTCGGGCTCGACGGGGCGGTCGGCGTGGGACTGCCTGTGCCCGTGGGCGAGGACGTCGGGCTCACCGAGGCGCTCGGCGATGGGCTCGCCGTCGCCGTCGGCTGCACGAAAAGCGTCACGCGGTAGCCCTTCGGCTCGGTCGCGCCCTCCTGCGGATCCTGGTTCCAGACGATTCCAGGCGGCGTGCCGGACGGGCCCGCGATGTACTGGGTCGTGTACAGGAAGCCGTAGGACGTCAGCTCACTCTCGGCACTGGCGACCTGGAGACCGGTGACCTGCGGCACCTGGATGCCGCCGCCCGAGATGTACAGCGTGATCGCGGTGCCCGGCGGGTACTTGGCGCCGGGCGACGGGCTCATGTGGTCGACCTCGCCCGACGGAAGGACGGACTGCGCGTCGGTCTCGATGTCGACGTTGATGAAGCCCGCGCTCGTCAGCTTCTGCTCCGCTGACTGCTGCTGGTCGCCCACGACGTCCGGCAGCAGCAAGTCGGCCGTCCCCGCCGACACGTAGACGGTGACCATGCCGCCCTTGCCGATGCTGCTGTCGCCAGCCGGAATGGTGCTGATCACCAGTCCCCTCTGCGTGGTCGCGCTGTTCTCGTCCACCACGGCGGGGACCAGGCCCGCGGCCTTGATCTGGGAGACGGCCTGTGCCTCGGGAAGCCCGTTCACCGAGGGGACCAGGTAGGTCTTGCCGTTGCTTGTCAGCATCATGGCGGCCACGGCGATCGCGGCCACCACGACGAGCGCGGGAATGAGCCAGGGCAGCCAGCGGCGTGCCCAGCTGCGCCGCGGCTCCATGTCGCCGTCGTCGTAGCCGCCGTACCCGGCCTGCTGATAGGGCGGGGCCCCGGTCGGGTCCACGCCCATCATCGTCTGCGGGCCCATTCGCTGGGTGCGGTCGGGGTACCCGTAGTAGTCGGCCCGCATCGGCGGCGGCGCCATCGCGGCCACCTGCATGCCAGAGGCCGCGCGCTGGATGTCGGCCTGCATCTCCGCCGCGGTCTGGTAGCGGTCGTTCGGGGACTTCGCCATCGCCTTGAGCACGATCGCGTCCGCCCACAGCGGGATGTCCGGGTCCAGCCGGGACGGCGGGATCGGGTTCTCCCGCACGTGCTGATAGGCGATCGCCACCGGGGAGTCGCCGGTGAACGGCGGCCGTCCGGTGAGCAGCTCGTACAGCAGGCAGCCGGTGGAGTACAGGTCGCTGCGCGCGTCCACCCGCTCGCCCCTGGCCTGCTCAGGCGACAGGTACTGGGCGGTTCCTATCACCTGCGCGGTCTGCGTCATCGTGGCCTGCGCGTCGCTCATCGCGCGGGCGATGCCGAAGTCCATGACCTTGATGTCGCCGTTGCGGGTGACCATCACGTTCCCCGGCTTGATGTCCCGGTGCACGATCCCCGCCTGGTGGCTGTACTCCAGGGCGCGCAGCACCCCGCTGATGATCTCGAGCGAGCGCTCGGGCAGCAGCCGGTGTCCCTCGATCAGCAGGTCGCGCACGGTGCGCCCGTCCACGTACTCCATCACGATGTACGGGACAGGCACGCCGGTCGACAGGTCCTCGCCCGTGTCGTAGACGGCCACGATCGACGGGTTGTTCAGCGACGCCGCCGACTGGGCCTCGCGGCGGAACCGTGCCTGGAAGGTCTGGTCCCTGGCGAGATCGGCGCGGAGTGTCTTGATCGCGACGATCCGGTCGAGCCGGATGTCGCGGGCGCGGTAGACCTCTGCCATGCC
>JASHPP010000358.1 GCA_030038035.1 Trebonia sp. | reverse complement strand
ACCCCGACGTCGGCATGCTACTAGGCAGATGTGGTGCTGGCTAGTCACTGCCTGCTCATCTATAGCGCTATTGCCGAAGGTATCTGCGCACATCGCACGTTGTGGAAGTTCACGACGATTTCGCGCCTGGCTTATCCGGTTTAGTCGCATCAACTCACACAATGTGCCGCGACGGCACCAGCACGCTCTACAGTCCGTGGTCCGCGCCGTAAGCTCATGATGGGGAACCTGTGTGCGTGTCGTTCGCCGATGTGGCTACGCCTGGCGGGTGCCGCGGTCGATTGCGCGAAGCGCGGCGCCGACGATTTCACCCAGCGCCCGTGCCGCCGCGGCGGGACGGCCACCGCGGACCTGCCGCCTGCGCATCCGTAGGCGTCCGGAACCTGGCATCGGCGTAGCTGTCGTGTCTAGATGATGGGACAGTCCCCAGGTGTCGACCGGCTCAGGCCGTGGGGCCGCTGCCAAGCCAGCCGCGCCGTTTGAAGAGAATGAGCAGGAGCACGATCGCGACCACCTCAGAGCCGAGGCCGAGGAAGAGGAAATAGCCGAAGCCGACCTGAAGGTGAGCGATCGGCCAGGCGAAGTTCTGCCCGAAGAAGCCGGTCAGGAAGCCGAGGGGCAGGAAGATGGTGGCGATGATGGCCAGTTGCTTCATGACTACGTTCAGCCGGTTGGACACCATGGACAGGTGCGTGTCCATGGCGCCGCCGATCAGGTCCCGGTAGGCGTCCACCATGTCGCTGATGCGGATGAGGTGGTCGTAGAGGTTGCGGAAGTAGGCCGTGCCCTGGTCGGTCATGCCGGGGATTTCCACCATGCCGGCGTTGAGGCTGGCGATCATGTCGCGTTGCGGGGTGATGACCTTGCGGACGGACATGAGCTGCCGCTTCATGCCGAACAGCGTTCCCAGCTGCTCCTCGGTCGGGTTCTTCAGGATGGCGCCCTCGAGATCGTCGATCGAATCGTCGAAGTCGGACAGCACCGGGAAGAATGAGTCGATCAGGGTGTCCATGATCAGGTAGAAGATGACGACCTGAGGCGCGGATGACTTCTGGGCGTGGTGGCTGCCGAGGCGGTCGCACACTGTGGCCAGTGCCGGGCAGTCTCCCTGGTGGAGGCTGATGATGAACTTATCGGTGAGGAAGCAGTGCACCTCCGCCACGTTCTTGCGGTCGGCGGCCATGCCGAAGGTGATGATGTGCACGAAGTCGTCGTAGTTATCGATGCGGGGCCGCTGGCCGAACCACTTTACTGCCTCTACGGCCACAGGGTGGAAGTGAAAGGTATTGATCAGCAGCCCGGTGACATCGTCATCGGGTCCCGGGTCGTGGATGTCGAGATTGAGCCAGAAGAATGCGCCTCCGGCCGCCGCCTGCTCGACCTCGCGCGGCGTTGCGTCGGCAGTTATGCCGTCTTGCGTGAGAGTGCCCTTCATGCGAGAGATGTTCTCACGATTAGGAGACCAATGGGCTCTGGTCTGGTCCTGGCGGTGGCCTCGGCCTAGCGGGCGGCCCGGACGGGTGGTGGATCAGCTGCCGCGACCGCATGTTCCAGACAGAGGACCTGCTTGCCGCTTGAACAACTGACCGTAGTTATCGACTGTGACTTCCGTACCAGCCAGGCGTAGCGCGTACCACAAAGACGCCTGGTTCGCGGTGAGTACCGGCCGTCGGAGGTCTTCTTCCAGCGCGGCGATCACGCCGATCGCGCGGAGGGCGTTCCCGCCGATGAATACGGCTTGCGCAGAGGACGGCACGTGGCTGCGAACCCACTCGTAAATCTCGGCTGGACTCGCGACCAATCCTGTATTCGGATGGGGAACCTCGACCGGCGGAATCAGATGGCTAGCGTGAACCACCTCGAATCCGCGTTCCTGGAAGTATGCCACTCCTTTCTGATCGAAGTCGTCGGTGAAGAAGGGAGCATGGAACAGCGCGATCCGTTCCGCTTCTAGCGCCCGGAAGCCGGCGGTTGCCGCAGGTGCCGACATGAGAACAGGAATGCCATTTGAATGCTGTTCAACACGACTCACTAGTTCTTGCTCCCCGGTCGTGCCGAGGAGATAACTGCCCACTGTCCAGGCATAAATGATCACCTGCAGCGGCAATCTCGCGAGCAGTTTCGTCGCGTTTTCTGGACCGGGAGGGTCAGCGAATGTCGCGAGATCAGCGAAGAGAACGCGGGAAGTGTGGAGGGACACGCCGTCGGGGGCCATGGTCCACAGTTCTGATTCAGATATCGCGCTGTCATCATGTGTGATTAGGCCTAGCCGTGCGCGCCATCCGTGTCCGTCTGGCTGCAGGTTGTTCATATTTCTCCTCATATATCCCCCCAGGCTCATGAGCTCGTGCACGACGTCGGGAACCGATATGCGACTGCCCATGACGATGCCTCGCGGTCGCGGTGCGCGGCCGCGTCATCGCGATCACGACCGAGGGCGGCGCGCGGAACATCGACGAAATCTCCTGCAAGTACCTCGGCCGGCCATACCCGAACTTCGGCGGACGGCCCGAGAAGCGGATGATCATGACCATCGAGGCCGACTCCGTCCGCGGCATGGGCGTACGTTAGCGGCCCTGCCAGGGCCGGCGCGGGGTAGGGCTGGCATTACCCCCGTCCGGAAGACTGGATGATGGCGGGCGCCGATGCCGATGGCCTAGCGTCACTTGCATGTACTTCGTTCGGGACCTGGTGTCGCCGCGCACCTGGCTGGCGTTCATCCACCACTTCATCGGCGTGTGCGTCGGCGCCCTTGTCGTCTGGATTGTCGTGCCCGGGCTGGTGGCCGGCGCGCTAGGCCTGCCGGTGGCGATGATCGGCCTGCCGATACTGGGCACCACGCTGCGGTTTACCGACTGGTTCGCCCGCGCCGAGCGGGCGAGGTTCGCGGTTACGCTCGGCGAGCGGATCCCCGCCTGGCCGGCGGGCACGCGCAGCGGGTACCGGCTGCGGCTGCTGCCGCGCCTGGCCAAGCTCAGCGAGCGTGCCACCTGGCGCGAGGTGAGCTACGCGCTGCTGCGGGGGCCGCTCAGCGCGGCGGCCGCGTTCGTCACGCTAGGCGTATGGGTTTTCGGGCTGATCATGGTTACGCTGCCGCTGTTCGACTGGTCGCTGCCTGGCGGCGGCTTCCACGTGGACGGCAGGACGCTGTACGAAGCGAAGGCCGTGTTCGTGGCGGTGGCCGGCCTGCTCGTGCTCCTGGCCGCCCCGCAGGTGACCAGGGGCCTGGCGGTCGCGGACGCCGCGCTGGCCCGGCGGCTGCTCGGGCCGCCAGGCGGCACGGTCCTGGCCGCCCGGGTCGCCGAGCTTGAGCTCAGCCGGGAGCGGGTGGTGGACGCGGCCGAAGCCGAACGAAGGCGGATCGAGCGCGACCTGCACGATGGCGCGCAGCAGCGGCTGGTCGCGGTCGCGATGGAGCTGGGCCGCGCCAAGGCGAGGTTCAGCGACGACATCGACGCGGCGCGGGACCTGGTCGACTCGGCTCACGCGCAGGCGAAGGCCGCGCTGACCGAGCTGCGGGACCTGGTCAGGGGAGTGCACCCGCCCGTCCTGACCGATCTCGGCCTCGACGCCGCGCTATCCGGCCTGGCCGCGCGCAGCCCGGTGCCCGTCGAGGTGCATGTCGACATGCCGGTCCGGCCGAAGCCGCTGGTGGAGGGCGTCGCCTACTTCGTCGTCGCCGAGGCGCTCACGAACGTCGCCAAGCACTCGCGGGCCAGCCAGGCGAAGGTCGTGGTCGAGGGGCACGGCTACCCCGGCACGCTCACCGTCGTGATTAGTGACGACGGAATCGGCGGCGCCGACCCGAATGGCGCGGGGCTTTCCGGCCTCGCTAACCGGGTGAGCGGCGTCGATGGCCGGCTGACCGTGGAGTCTCCGTACGGCGGGCCGACGATCATCGCGGCGGAGTTGCCATGCTCCGGGTAGTGATCGCGGAGGACTCTGTCCTGCTGCGCGAGGGGCTGGCCCGCCTGCTGGCGGAGGCCGGCCATCAGGTTGTCGCCGCCGCGACCGATGCCGAGGAGCTGATGCGCGCCATGGAGACGTGCGGCCCCGACGTGTGCGTCATCGACGTCAGGATGCCGCCGACGTTCACCGACGAGGGGCTGCGCGCCGCGCTCGTGATCCGTGGCCGGTGGCCGGGTACGGGCGTGCTCGTCTTGTCGCAGTGGGTGGAAGAACGGTACGCGACCGAGCTGATCTCCGGGAGTCCGCACGGCGTCGGGTACCTGCTCAAGGACAGGGTGGCCGACGTGTCGGAGTTCCTCGACGCGCTCGCCCGGGTGGCCGGCGGCGGCAGCGCGCTGGACCCCGAGGTCGTGGCCCAGCTGCTCGCGCGCAGCCGCCACCCCCTCAGCGTGCTGACCAGCCGCGAGCGCGAAGTGCTCGCGCTGATGGCAGAAGGCCGGTCCAACTCCGACATCGCCGAGACGCTGATCGTCAGCGGCGGCGCCGTCGGAAAGCACATCAACAGCATCTTCAGCAAGCTCGGACTCGCGTCGGGCGAGCACGGACACCGCCGCGTGCTCGCGGTCCTCCAGTACCTGAATGGGGTCACCTTATGGTCAGTTTCCTGCCGGCCGCCGCCCAGCCCGCTGCGCGCGAGCTGCTCATGACGCCCGCGCGCCGGATCATCCTGCTGCTGGGCGTCCCGCTCTCGCTCACCCTGCTCGCCTGGACCTGTTTCGCGATCATCAGCAAGGCCTCCCAGGGCAGCTACACGGTGAGCTATTCCCCTGTGCGCGTCAGCGGCGGGCTCACCATGAACGTGTACGGCGGTGACGTGACCCTGCAGGGCGGCGTTGCGCCAAGCGCGGCGCAGTTCACCGGCGCGGGCACCGTCTGGTACGGCCTGACCTACTCAGGCCAGCGCCCCACTCTCGCGACGGCGCAAACGGCGGCCGGGACCACGATCAACTTCGCCTGCCCCGGTTTCAACTGCGCGCTCAGCTCCACCGTCGACGTTCCGCCGCAGGTGCCGGTGACGGTGACGAGCAACGGCGGCAACATAACGGCGACCGGCATATCGGACGCGATCCTGCAGACCGGCGGCGGAAACCTGACCGTTGACGGGCTGACCGGCGACGTCAGCCTCAACACCGACGCACCTCAGAATGGTCCTTTCGGCGGCGGGAACGTCGCCGGCACGCTGGCGGCGCAGAACATCACCGTGGACAGCGGCGGCGGCAGCGTCGACCTCCAGCTCAGCACGCCGCCGTCGAACCTGAACGTCACCACCGAGGGCGGCAACGTGACGCTGCAGCTGCCCGGCGGCTACAGCTACCGCGTCGACAACATCCCTGAGACGGCGGCCGAGATCGACCAGAATGGCCCCGCACAGCCGTCCGCGATCACGGTGACCACCAGTTCCTCGTCCCAGTACCGGATCACCGTCAACGCCGACGGCGGCGCCGTCACGATCGACTAGCGCCTAACGCGGTCTCGCCGCCGCCCGCTTCCCCTGAGTGTCCCGGGCTGCGACGTTCAGGGCTCGCTGACGGCAGTGCCGCGGGGCTAGCTGAACAGCAGCACCGCGTACGCCGCGAGCCAGTGCTCGACCATGTAGTCGTCGCCGGTCACATACTCCAGGGACGCCCCGGCGTGCAGGTCAGCGGCTTGCGCGCAAACACGCGCGCGGGGATCGCCGGGGGGAAGGGTCTCGGCGAGGCGCCGCCAGCACCAGGCGCGGCTGAGGTTGAGGCCGCGCAGGTGGGCGATGTGGCCGTCGGAGGGGTCGGAGACGACCGCGGGAGTGAACAGCGCCTGCGGCCGGCCGTCGGCGATGCGGGGCAGGAAGCGGGCGAGCCAGCCAGCGAAATCCTCCCGCGGCAGCAGGCGCGCCATCAGCTCGGCCTCGCACAGGGCCGGTGACAGGAAGTCCTGGCCAGACGGCTCCCACGCGCCCGGGTAGTCCTCGTCCGCGGCGAACCAGCCGGTCGCGGCCCCGCGCAGCGCCCGGCTGAGCTCGCCGCCAGGCTGCAGGTCCGCGTATGACAGCGCCCTCGATATCCCGAACGAGCTGTTGGTATGCACGCCCGTCCGCAGCGGGTACGTTGCCAGCGGCAGCCAGCGCAGGAAGTTCTCCGCGAGGGTCCGTGACAGCGGGCGGAGGCTGGCGGCCCAGCGGCGCGCGCCCGGGTCGTCCCAGTCCTCAAGTTCGGCCGCCAGGGCCAGCGCCCAGCCCCAGCCGTACGGGCGCTCCATCGCCGCGCCGCGCGCCGTGGCCATGAATTCCGCCTCGGCCGCGACGCCCCCGGGCGTAAGCCGGGCGTCAAGAGCAGCCCTGATGTCCCCGCCTGGCACGTCATCAGGGGCTGCCTTGAGCAGGCGGACGAGCAGCCAGAACATCTCAACGCACGAATGCCAGTCGAAGCTGCCGTAGAAGACCGGGTTGCGGTCACTCGGGCGGAGCGGGAAGTCGCCTGGGGCGGTCATCGTGGTCGAGATGTACGCGGGGAACTCCAGGCCGATGTTCTCCAGTGCGGTCCGCGCGTAACCGGTGAGCCTGGGCCGCAGCCGGTCCAGCCAGCCCGCCGCTAGGTCGCCCGGCGCGCCAGCGTCAGCATCCTCCACGTCGGTGTCTCCCCTGAGCTTGCCGCGAATGTACGGCCGGCGGGAACGTTCGCGCCGGGTTCTTCGTGCTATCACTGTGCCCACCCCCGCGGGATTCCGCCACGTTCTGCCCGTCGAGGCCGTTAGGCCGATCCCGCGGCAGATCCGCGCGCTGGCCGGCCGCGCCTTCCGCTGCCAGCCGCCGCGATGACCCTGCGACGGCGTCCACCGGATCGTGAGGCTGCGGGGGACTGGCCCGGGGCTAGCCCCAAGGCCGGGGAGTTAAGGCAATTGGGCCATTGGCGCAGCTGGCCCGATACAGCCGGGCCGTTGGCGCAGCTGGCCCAGTCACAATGCCGGGTAGCTAAGGTCCGTCGGTGTTTGTCACGGTTTTCGGTCGGCGTGCGGCCGATGTCGCCGGCCAGGTCGCTGGTGCCTCCGGTGATGTTCGCGGCCGTGATGAGGAGGTTCTGCGCGGTCTCGACGGCGAGCTGCCAGCTGACCCGGTCCGGATCGAGGCCGGGCACGGTCTGGACCGCGTCGGTAACAGCAGTGCGAAGTGCCTGGTAGAGGGCCAGGAGCGCCCACATCTCCTGCTGGATGCCGGCCGGGTCGCCTGAGCGCAGCACCCGGCCGGTCAGCAGGGTGTGGCGCAGGGCGAGGTAGGTGATCTCGTGCTGCCAGCGCTCGTGATATAGCGCCATCAGTGCCTGCGCGGGATGGGCGCGGCAATCCAGGAGGGTGGTGGCGAGCCGGTACACGTCGCCGTAGACGGTGCCGTCGTGGCAGG
>JASHPP010000357.1 GCA_030038035.1 Trebonia sp. | reverse complement strand
ATCATCTCCACTACCGGCGTCGCGGGCCTCACGCTCGGCGGCGGCATCGGCTACCTGGCCCGGTCGTACGGCCTGTCGATCGACAACCTGCGGTCGGCCGACGTGGTGACCGCCGACGGCCGCGCGCTGGTGGCGAGCGAGAAGGAGAACACCGACCTGTTCTGGGCGCTCCGCGGCGGCGGCGGGAACTTCGGGGTGGTGACCTCGTTCGAGTTCGAGCTGCACCCCGTGGCGGACATCTACGCGGGGATCTTCCTTTACGAGCTCGACTACGCAGCTGACCTGCTGCGTTTCTTCCGCGACTTCATTCCAGGCGCACCGGAGGCATACGGGGCCTTCCCCGCCTTCCAGGTCGCCCCGCCGCTGGAGTTCATCCCGGCCAATCGGGTGGGCGACACGTTCTGCGCCGCGATCGTGTGCTGGTCCGGCGGGGTCGATCAGGGCGCCAGGGCCATGGAGCCGTTCCGCGACATCGCCCCGGTCACCGCGGAGCTGGCCGCGCCGATGCCGTACCCCGCCCTCAACGCCGCGTTCGACGCGCTGTACCCCAAGGGCATGCGCAACTACTGGAAGGGCAGCTTCGTCACCGCACTGCCGGACGCCGCCATAGCCGAGCACGTCACGCACGGCGCCGCCGTTCCCGACATCAGCGCCACCATGCACCTGTACCCGATCAACGGCGCCTGCCACCGGGTAGGCCCCGACGAGACCGCCTTCGCCTACCGCGATGCCACGTTCGCCCAGGTGATCGTGGCCGCATGGAACGACCAGGCCCTGGACGCCGACCGCATTGGCTGGGTGCGCGGTTACCATCAGGCGCTGGCGCCATACCTCGAGGCAGGCGGCTACGTCAACTTCATGTCCCACGATGACGACGCCCGGGTGACGGACAACTACCGGGGACACTACCGGAGGCTGGCGGAAATCAAGCGCAGCTACGACCCGGGCAACCTGTTCCGGCTGAACCAGAACATCCGGCCGGCCGCGTGAGCGCGCTCATGCGCGGCGGGACAGCCGGCAGGCGCACAACCGGCTGGGCCTGAACACGGAGCCGGCCGCCAGCGCCTCTCGTTCCGGCCGCCTCAGCTGCCCAGGATCTTCGCCTTCTGGGCCTGGAACTCCTCATCGGTGAGAATGCCCTGGGACTTCAGCTCCGCGAGTTCCTTGAGCTGGGTGACGGTGTCGGTCGCGGGCGGCGCGGCCGGCGCCGGCGCCGCAGGCGGCGGCGCCTGCTGCTGGTAGGCCTGCTGCTGCGCGTACTGCGCATCGTCTTGCTGGGCCCAGCGGTTGGCCTGCCGGCGCGAGACTCGGTTCGACACCGAGGTCGCGGTCCCGGCGATGACGGCGGTGCGGGCGACACCGCGGATGAGTCCTGGCATTGTCGTGCCCCCTCCTGACTTGATCGCTTCCCGACCGGATCAGCGTTCGGTCGCCTCGACGGCTTCGGCGAGGGTGTCGTGCGGGATGTACCCGGCGGCCACCGGCTGCGCGCCGCCGCGGCGCAGCGCCTGGACGAAGGGCTTCGCCCAGCGGTTCTCGAAGATCAAGATGGCGGCCGAGGACCCCGGCGCGATCGCCGAGCTCGCTTCGTCGAAGTCGGTCGCGTCGAGGAGCCCGGAATAGGCGCCCTCGAAGACCTCGAGCTCGAGCGCGCCATTGTGCTCGATCTCCGCAAGTTCGACCGTTCGCATCGACCCGTCCGCTTCCCGGGTGACGAACTCCAGGTCGAGGATCCGGATCAGGCCGCGATCCACGAGATCCACGAGTTTCGGGAGTCCTTCACCGGTCATTTTCCCGCCGGGAAACTCCACGATCAGGTAACTGACCGGCCCGAGGTCTTCAAGTGCGGCTGCCTCAGCCTTGGATGTGGTCATTTCGGGTGCTCCCCTCAGTTGGCTGCCCGGGAACTGACCGGATTGCGCCGGGCCTGGAGGTGGGCACGACCCCGAACACGGCCGTGAGCGAGAGCGTGGAGACGGCGGCGGTCGTGATCGTGCCCAGCATGGTGGCCTCCCCCAGTAACAGATCCACCATCGGCCGGCCGGGTTACGCCGCGCATCCCCCGTGAGAGGTGATCGGGGTTAACGGCCGGACCATCAGGACGCGCCCGGCCGGCCCCCTGCCTTCCACCCTGTCCAGGTCGACGACAATCGCCACGCCGCGCCGCCGGAAGTCCGCCTGCCGCTCGCGCGGATGCGAATTATCGAAGATCGCGGCGCGGGCGGCGGGCTGGTCTTCGATGCGGGCCCGGCCGTAGAACGTGTACGTGGTCCGGGTGGCCGGATCGTGGTAAAAGAGGGTCACCGCAGGACGCGCCGCGACGTTGCGCGGCAGGCCGCCGCCTGGCTCGCGCGCCCACACGGCCAGCGCCGTGTCGGAGTACGCCTGGATCGTGCCGCGGAACGACAGGTGGATCTCGTCGCGGTCGTCCCGGTAGGCGATCAGCATGGGCGTCTGGTTGTCCAGCGCGCCGTTCACCGCGTTCTTGATCTCGGCGGTCAGCCGCAGCTCGCCCGGCTGGAGGGGGGCGGCCGGAAGCGTCTGCTGCTCGACCCGGGTGATCTTCCCGTCCGCGAACGCGAACTCGAGCTCGAGCCCGCCGAACGGCGCGCTGGCCGGCAGTTCCGCCACGACGCGGACGCCGTCCGCGCTGACGTCCGGTTCCGACCAGTGCGCCCCGGCCGCGAGCAGCCCGGCCGTCCGGGGCTCACGCAGCAGCGCGAGCACGGCCGCCACGCCTGCCGCCCGGCCGAAGTTGGTCTCCACGACGACATCGCGGGCCAGGTACCCGGCCACGGCGTCGGTGTCCCCCTTGACGAGGGCGTTCTGGTATGCCTCAACGGCGCTGATCCGGTCGCTCATGGTTCCCACCATTCCAGAATCCGGCGAACCGCGGTACCGCGCGCCGGCACTCTGCTGACGGCGAACCCCGATGTGGCCCGCGCCGGCGGCGGCCTACAGTGGTCCCATGCCGGAGGTCGCGAGGATCTGTCCGCGCAGCAGGCCCGCACCCGAGCCGCTGTGGCGCGAGGTGCTCGGCGGCCGCCTGCGCGCGCTGCGCGCTGAGCGCGGGGAGACGCTGGCCGAGACCGCGCAGCGCGCGGGGATCTCCCCGCAGTACCTGTCGGAGGTCGAGCGCGGGCGCAAGGAGCCGTCGAGCGAGATGATCGCGGCTCTGGCGGGCGCGCTCGAGACCACACTCGCCGAGCTGGCGACGCGGGTCACCGAGGACCTGCGCCGCGCGCAAAGCGCGGACGTGGTCGCCCTCG
This sequence comes from Trebonia sp., assembly GCA_030038035.1. The sequence goes on along the minus strand of JASHPP010000357.1, from coordinate 16,155 downwards.
CCGCCTGACCGGCGTCACTGACGTCACAGCTCACGACCGGTCGGTGAACACCTGGTCGATGAGGCCGTAGTCCAGGGCGGCGCGTGCGGTGAACACCCGGTCCCGGTCGGTGTCCGCACGCAGCGTCTGCACCGACTGCCCGGTGTGCAGCGACAGCACCGATTCCATCTCGGCGCGCAGTCGCACCACCTCGTCGGCCTGCAGGATCAGGTCGGGGATGGCGCCCTGGCCGCGAGCAGCCGGCTGGTGCAGCACGACGCGCGCGTGCGGCAGCATCAGCCGGTGCCCGGGCGCGCCGGCGGCGAGCAGGACGGCGCCAGCGGCGATCGCCTGCCCGACGCACGTCGTGTAGACGGGCGCCTGGATGAATCGCATCGTGTCGTATACGGCGAGCATCGAGGTCATGTCGCCGCCCTCGCAGTTGATGTACAGGTTGATCTCCTGGTCGGGGCTGCGCGCCTCCAGGTAGATCAGCTGCGCGGTCAGCGTGTTCGCCACCCCGGGGTCGATGGCGGTGCCGAGGTAGACGATCCGCTCGGTGAGCAGGTGCGAGTAGACGTCCATGATGCGGTCGCCCCGCGGGTGCTCGGCGATGACGTTGGGGATCGTGTACGCGCTCATGAGCCCGACCGGAGCCCGAACGGCCGCTTCTTCGACGGCATCACCTGAGCGAACGACTCCGCGATGCCGTCGATGAACCCGTAGTCGCGCGCCTCCTGCGCGCTGTACCAGTGGTCGTGCCTGGAGTCCTGGAAGACCCGCTCGACCGGCTGGCCGGTGTCTTCCGCGATGATTCCGAGCACGGTATCGCGGGTCTGCCGCAGGTCGTTGGCCTGCAGCTCGACCTCCACGGCGGAGCCGCCGATCCCGGCCGAGCCCTGGTGCATCAGGATCCGGGAATGCGGCAGCGCGAACCGCTTGCCCTTCGTGCCCGCGGAAAGCAGGAACTGGCCCGCGCTGCACGCGATCCCCAGCGCCAGGGTGGCCACGTCGCACGGCACGAGCCGGATGAGGTCGCGGATCGCCAGCATCGCCGGCACGGAACCGCCGGGGGAGTGGATCCACAGCGCGACATCCGCGTCCTGATCCTCGTCGGCCAGGGTAAGCAGCTGCGTCGCGAGCAGGGTGCCATTGTCGTCGTCGAGGATCCCGTCGAGCACGAGAATGCGTCGCTGCAGGAGAGAAAGCCGGGATCGTTCGGTAAAGACTGGGATTTTTTCTTCCTGTGCCATGCCACCAGCGTGCGCGACGGACGGCCGGTCCGGCGCGCGCTGCTGCCCTTGGCGGATCTGCCCAGGGCAGCGATCACCGGTCCGGGTGCTCGATCACCGCGTCCGGGCCGGGAAACACCAGCCCCGTGTGGCCGTCGTCGAACCGGACCAGGTACGGCGGCTCCCCCTTGTCGCCGTGCACCTCGACGATCTCGCCGTACCTGTCCGCGTGCCCGACGACATTGCCGTGAATGCAGATCTTGTCGCCGATGGTCGCTTCCATGTCGTGCCTTCCTCCGCGTTGAGGTGTGCTGCCTAGCCCAAGCGTCGCACGTCTCCCGCGGCCGTGACCAGCGGCTGAAACCGGGGCATTCGCGGCACGCAGGGCTACTCGTCGAGGCTGCCTCGGCGCCGCCGGCTAAGGCCCGGCGGAGGCGGCCGACGCCCCCGAGCAGCCACGTCCGGCCCGCCGCGGGCGCGGGCTCGCTGTTGCGCCAGTCGGCGACAGGGACCAGTCCTGGCTCGACAAGCTCGAACCCGGCGAACAGTTCGAGGATTTCCGCCTCGGTGCGGAAGGCGCCGCCGGGCGAGTTCGACGTGCCGTACACCTGCTTGACCTCGCCGGCGGTCTCGCTGCCGCCAGGCACCTGGCTGGGGACGCCGTGCGACAAGGCCAGGTAGCTGCCGGCGACGATCGCGTCGCGGAATGCCGTCACGATCGGCGTGGCGTCGGTGGCGAAATGCAGCACGGAAAAGAACAGCACGGCGACCGGCTGGGCGAAGTCGATGAGCTGCCGCACGGCCGGGTCGGCGAGGATCTGTCCTGGCTGCTCCATCGCCGCCTTGACGACCGCGACGTTGCCCGCGTCCTCGAGCAGTGCCCTGGCGTGCGCGCATACCACGGGATCGTGGTCGACGCAGATTACCCGGGCGCCCGACGCGGCCGCCTGGGCGACCTCGTTGACGTTGCCTCTCGTGGGAAGGCCGGTACCGATGTCGATGAACTGGCGTATTCCCTCGCCCGCGAGAAATGTGACGACCCGGCCGAGAAAGGCCCGGTTCTCGATCGCGACCTGACGGATCTCCGGGGCGCTCGCCAGGACCCTCTCGGCGGCCTCCCGGTCGACGCCGAAATTGTCCTTGCCCCCGAGGTAGTAGTCATACATCCGCGCGGTGCTTGGCCTTTTGGGGTCGAAGGCCCGCTCGTTCCAGCGTCTTGCCACCACCGCAGTCTCCTTTGCGCGGATACATGTGAGTATGCCGAGATAAGTGGCCTGACGAGTAATACCTTAGCCGGACGCGGGCAGGCTATTCCTTCTGCGTTCCCGGCCCGGCTGTTACCGTGGCAGGGTGAGCCGGGTGCATGACATGGGCGGCCAGACCGGGTTCGGGCCGGTGCCGGTGGCTGACGACGGGACCGTGGCGTTCCACGCCGACTGGGAGGCCCGGGTCTACGCGCTGGCGGCCGTGCTGCGGCGGCGCCGGCTGTTCAACAGCGACGAGTTGCGCGACGCGATCGAGCGGCTGCCGCCGGCGGAGTACCTCGGCGCCTCGTACTACGAGCGCTGGCTCGGCGCGATAGAGACGCTGGTGGCCGAGAAGGGCCTGGCATGAGCTACGCCGTCGGCGACCGGGTCCGCGCGCGGGCGGGGGACCCGGACCAGCACACCCGGCTGCCGCGGTACGTGCGCGGACAGCCGGGGGAGGTCGTCGCGCTGCTTGGCGAATGGGTGCTGCCGGACTCTTCGGTGGCCGGCCGGGCGGCAACGGAGACGTGCTATGCGGTGCGCTTCGCGGCCGCGGACCTGTTCGGCAGCGGGGACCACACGGTCACCGTGGACCTGTGGGAGTCCTACCTTGAGCGAGCATGACCACGTCCACGGCGATGCGGACCACCACGACCTGCCTGTCGCGGCCCGGGTGCGGCGGCTGGAGGAGCGGCTCATCGCGGCGGGGCTAGCCAGCGACGAGGAGATCGACGCCTTCCTCGCCAGACTGTACGACAGCGCCTCGCCGGTCAACGGGGCGAGGATGGCGGCCCGCGCGTGGACCGATCCTGCCTACCGCGAGCTGCTGCTCAGCGACGGGAACGCCGCAGCCGCCGTGCTCGGGTTCACGGAGCTCGGGTACCGGCTGCGGGTCGTGGCGAACACGCCGCAGACGCACAACGTGATCGTGTGCACGCTGTGCTCCTGCTATCCCGTCTCGCTGCTCGGGCCGTCGCCCGGATGGTACAAGAGTTTCGCCTACCGGTCGCGGACGGTGCGGGAACCGCACGCGGTGCTCGCCGAATTCGGCGTGACGCTGCCCGCGGGCGTGCGGATCTCGGTGTGGGACTCCACGTCCGAGGCCCGGTACATGGTGCTGCCGGTCCGCCCCGCGGGGACGGACGGGATGACCGCCGCCGAACTGGCGGAGCTGGTGACGCTGAAGGGCCTGATCGGCACGGCCCTGGCCTAACCGATGGCCTAACCGATCGTTTAACCGATCGGGTCAGCCGGTCCGGCGGGGCAAGGCGCCAGCGACGCGACCGGTCAGGCGCGCGGGTCGTACCAGGTGTCGCCGTCGGCCAGCAGCGAGGTCGCGTCCGGGCCCCAGCTGCCGCGGGGGTAGGAGACCACAGGTCCCACGTCGCCGAGCACGGGATCGACGACCCGCCAGCAGGCCTCCACCGTGTCCTGCTGAGCGAACAGCCACCGTTCGCCGCCAAGCGCCGCGCCGATCAGCCGGTCGTACGGGCGCATGTCGGCGCCGGGATGCTCGGCGAACGTGAGCTCCTGCACCTCCGGTTCCCAGCCCGCGCCCGGCTTCTTGCCGACCAGGGTCAGCACGGCGTGGTTCTCCGGATAGATGCGGAACCGCAGCCCGTTGCCTGCCGCGTGGCCGCCGAGGCCGAACGCGTCGTGCGGCGGCCGCCGGAACCCGATGCTCACCTCGGTGGCGGTCACCGGCAGGCACTTGCCCGCCCGGATCAGTATCGGCACCCCCGACCAGCGCCAGGAGTCGGCGGCGAGCCGGACCGCCACGAACGTCTCGGTCGTCGAGCCGGGAGCCACCCCCGCGACGGACAGGTACCCATCGTACTGTCCCTTCACCACGTCGGCCGGGCCAAGCGGCCCCAGCGCGCCGATCAGCTGCGACTTGGCGGTGATCCACGAGTCGAGCCCGGTCCCGTCGGGCGGGTCGGCCAGCACGGTCGCGAGCACCTGGAGCATGTGGTTCTGCACCACGTCCTTGATCGCGCCCGTCCTGTCGTAGAAGCTGCCCCGGTCCGCGACGTCGAACGCCTCCGCCATCGTGATCTGGATGGACCGCACGTAGTTGCGGTTCAGCACCGGCTCGATGACCGAGTTCGCGAAGCGGGCGAACATCAGGCTTTCCACCGGGTCCAGGCCGAGCCAGTGGTCCACGCGGTAGATCGCCTCCTCGGGGAAGTACTCGTGCATGGTCTGGTTCAGGGCCCGCGCGCTCGCCAGGTCGTCGCCGAACGGCTTTTCCACCATCACCCGGCAGCCGTCGGCGCGCCCGGCGGCGGAGATGCCCGCCGCGATCCGCCCGAACAGCGGTGGCGGCACCTCCAGGTAGTACAAGACCCGCTTCGCGGAGCCGAGCTCGGCCGACATCGCCGCGTACGTCGCCGGGTCGCCCAGGTCCCCGTCGACGTAGCGCAGCAGGTCGAGCATCTTGACAGCGGCCGGGCTGGCCGGGTCCATGCTGTTCAGCGTCAGCGAGGCCGTCGCGTAATCGCGGAACTGCGGCAGCCCCCAGCCGCTCCTGGCGACTCCGATCACCGGCACGGCGAGCACGCCCCTGTCGACCAGCCCCACCAGGGCCGGGAACGTCTCGAGCTTCGCGAGATCACCGGTAGCGCCGAAGATCACCAGCGCATCGACTTGGTCGGCACCCATGTCAGCCCATCCTGCCAGATGTGCCGATATCGCCCGCTTCCCGCCCGCCCGCACGGGCCGTCGGATGGGGCCGGAGGATTTTTTTATTCCGAACGAGGCGTGGCGCCTGTCCCGCGGTTAAGTCCACTCCCCTGGTGATCAGGACCTGGCTGGCGAGCGCCGCCACGCACAGCGTCCCGATCACGATGCCGGCCGCCGCGGCGGCGCCCTGGCCGCCAAGCCCGGCCAGCGGCGCGAGCAGCGCGCCGAGCAGGAACGGCAGCGCGCCCAGCCAGGCCGACGCCGTGCCCGCGATCGAGGAGTGCCCGGCCAGGGCCAGCGCGGTCGCGTTCGGGCGCAGCATGCCGAACGACGCCACGTAGACGAACAGCGGGACGAGCAGCGCCGCCAGCGGCGGATGCCCGGTGAGCGCGACGGCGAGGAAGGCGAGCGCGCCTGCCACCTGGACGACCAGCGACGCGCGGGCAAGCCGGCTCACCGGATGGCGGCGGACAAGCCTGGCGCCGAGCTGCGCCATCGAGGTCAGGCCGATCGCGTTGATCATGAAGAACAGGCTGAACAGCTGCGGGGACTGCTTGTACGCGTCCTCGACGATGAACGGCAGCGAGGAGATGTAGGTGATCAGCGCGGCGGTGCCGAACGCGACGGCGGCGGTGTTGCCGGCGTAGCGCCGGTCCCGCGCCAGCGTCCGCGAGTCCGCCAGGAGCTGGCGGAACCGGGGCGGGGTGCGCCGGTCCGGCGGCAGGGTCTCCGGCAGGAACCAGCTGGCGGCGAGCAGCGCGAGGCCAATCGCGGCGAGCACGCCGAACACCCCGCGCCAGCTGGTGAACCGCAGGATCTGCCCGCCGATCACGGGCGCGAGCACCGGCGCCAGCCCGAAGACCAGCGTCAGCGACCCGAGGACGCGGGCAAGTTCTGTGCCCTCGTACATGTCCCTGACCATGGCAAGGCTGAGCACGACCCCGGCCGCGCCCGCCATGCCCTGCAGGAAGCGGAACGCGATCAGCGAGCCGATGTCCGGCGCCAGCGCGCAGGCGACAGAGAACGCCGTGAACGCCACCAGCCCGGCGAGCAGCGGGCGGCGGCGGCCCATGCCGTCGCTGAGCGGGCCGGCCACCAGCTGCCCGACGGCCAGGCCGGCCAGGCAGCCGGACAGGGTGAGCTGCACCAGGGACTGCCCGGCGTGCAGGGCGGCGGCGATCGTCGGCGTGGACGGCAGGTACATGTCCATGGCGAGCGGCCCGAACGCGGACAGCGCGCCGAGCACCGCCAGCATTGCCAGCCCGTGCTTGCGGTGCTCGGAGGGCACGTCCGGGCCCGCCTGCGCGGGACCCCCAGTCTCTCCAGGCGGGGAGCCCTCGAAAGTTTCCATCGCTAAGGAGGATACTGAGGTCCAGGTCGCCGCCTAGCCCCTGACCTGCTGTTTCTTTGCCTGAACCAAGTCTGCCCAGCTCACGCACCCGCGGGCATGCAAACTATGCGGCCATGGGAAAGGCCACGGGCGCGGCAGTACCCGAGCAGCAGGCCGGCAAGCACGCCAGTGGATGGCGTGGCCGGGCGGGGCGGGCCGGGTGAGCTCGGCGGCGAGTGTGCCTGCCGGTCGCCGCCCGGCGATGCGATATGCCCGGTATGCCGGAATCCGCTTACAGCGGCCCGGCGGGGAGCGGCTTGGAGCCCGCTAGCAGGATGCGGTGCATGACCCGGCGCTGGCCCTGGTAGTCGTTCACGGCGAAGTGCCACACCTGGCGGTTGTCCCAGAACGCGATCGACCCTGGCGCCCAGTTGAACCGGGTCACGAACTCCGGCCGCACGCCGGACTCGAACAGGTACCGCAGCAGCGGCAGCGACTCGCGCCTGGTCCAGCCCTCGAACCGCATCGTGAACTCCGGGTTCACGTACAGCACCCTCCGGCCCGTCTCAGGGATGAGCCTGACGACCGGGTGCAGCGGCCCCTCGGCCGCGTCGTATTCCGCGATCGACGGCTCAGGCGGATCGGTCTGCGCGTAGCTCAGGCCGAGCTTGCGCACGTTCGAGTGAATCGCCCACAGCCCGAGCAGGGTCGCCTGCAGGCCAGGGGACAGCGCCTCGAACGCCGGTCCCATCCCTGCCCACTGGGTGTCGCCGCCATAGGGCGGGATCTCCTGCGCGAACAGGATCGTGGCCTTCGGCGGCTCGTCGAAGCACGTCATGTCCGTGTGCCAGCCCTCGCCGATGGCCCGCGTCTGCTCCGGTTCCTTGCGCAGCTCCTGCCTGACCCGGATTTCGCCGAACCGCGACGCGAACCGCTCCCGCTGCTCCTCGTCGAGGAACTGGTCGCGGAAGAAGATGACGCCGTGCTCGGCCCACGCCTGCCCGATCGCCTCGTACGTCTCGTCCGGGTATTCCCGGGTCAGGTCGAGCCCGCGGAGCTCGGCGCCGATCAGCCCGCCGGTCTTGTGTACCTCGGGCAACGTCACAGTCGTCATGAGGTCATCATCAGCCGCCGCCGCTGCCGGGGAAACAGCGATCGGCACAGGACGCCCCCGGCCGGACGCTCGGCTGAGCACAAAACGAGCGCAACCTTGCGCCCAGCCCGCGCTGGGATAGAGGGATCTTTCATGCCATAATGCGTGCCACTGTGCTACAAATCATGTTCTGCCGCGTCCCGCTTTTATGCGAATAGGCGCTGCGGCGCGGAACGTGATCCGGGGTGGGGATGTGAGTGATCCACGGCGTTGTGCATGGTGTGGCGCACGAGTTGGGGCGCGCGATCGCGTCTGTTTTAGCTGCCAGCGGCCGGTGACCCAGGAGTCCGCGGCCCCGCAGCCGGTGCCGGCCGCGGAAGCGGTGCCGGTATCCCTCGCGCCGCCCGCTGCCGCGCCTGCGCCGTGGGCCGCGGCAGAACCGAGGGCGGCAGCCGCGCCGCCCGCTGCCGCCGCCATGCCGCGGCAGGGCGAGCCGCCGTCCGGCCCGCTGCGCCTGGAGCTCGCCTGGGGGCGTGATCGCAGGCTGCTGACCCTGCCGCCGTCGGGCGCGACACTCGGCTCCACGTCCGAGGCCGACGTGGTGATCCCGGCCCCCTTCCTTGCCCCGCTGCACGCGCGCGTCATCCCCGCCGATGGCGGCTGGGCCGTCGAGTCGCTCGCGCCGGCCGGGCAGGGGCAGGTCATGGTGCGCGGCTCGGTCGTGCGGCAGGCCCCGATAGCGCAAGGCGACGTGTTCCGGCTCGCCGACCGGGTGGGGAACTTCGTCACCGTCAAGGTGCCAAGCGACACCGCCGCCCGGGCAGACCAGCGGGCGGGCGCGCTCCGCGCCGCGCTGCCCGGCCGCGACGAGTCCTACCTCATCGGCGCCGACCCGAGGTGCAAAGTCCGGCTGGAGCACCCGCTGATCCAGCCCCGCCACCTGGCGGTCCGCAGGGACGCGTCCGGCGCGCTCTGGCTGGAGGACCGGGGGACGCCCGCGGGCACCTACCTCAACGGGCAGCGCGTGCGCGGCGCGGTGCGCGCCGGGCTGGGTGACGTGCTCCAGGTCGGCCCCTATAGCGCCCGCGTCGGCGAGTACGCGCTTGAGCCGCTTGAGCAGGTGGGGGGCGTCGACATCCAGGTGCGCGACGCCCGGGTCGAGGTACCGGCAGGCAAGGCAGGCCGGGGCGCGAGGACGCTGCTCGACCAGGTGTCACTGCACATTGCCCCGGCGAACATGATCGTGGTGGCCGGGCCGAGCGGCGCAGGCAAGACGACGCTGATGCGGCTGCTGTCCGGCCAGCAGCCCGCCGCAGCGGGACACGTCGAGTACAACGGCACCGACCTGGCGGACTGCCGCCAGGCGTACGCCCCGCTCATGGGATACGTGCCGCAAGAGGACATCGTGCATGCCGACCTGACCGTGCACGAGGCGCTGGACTACCAGGCCCGGCTGCGGCTCGGCGACCGGACGCCCGCCGCGGTCAGGGACGTCAGGGTGGACTACGCGCTGTCCCTGCTCGGGCTGCTCGAGCAGCGGAACCAGCTGGTCAAGACCCTCAGCGGCGGTCAGCGCAAACGCGTGTCGATAGCGTGCGAGATGCTCAACGAGCCGCAGATCCTGTTCCTCGACGAGCCGACATCCGGGCTGGACCCCGGCCTGGACAAGCGGATGATGCTGCTGCTGCGGCTGCTCGCCGACCAGGGCAGGACGGTGGTGCTGACGACGCACGCGATCGCGCACGTCGACGTGTGCGACACGCTCGTCCTGGTCGGCCCGGGCGGCAACGTCATTTACGCGGGCGCGCCGCAGGCGGCGCTGGACTGGTTCGGCGTGCAGACGCTTGGCGACGTCTTCGCGCTTGTCGACACCGCGGACAGCGCCGCGCAGGCGGCTCAGCGCACGCGCAGCGCGCAGCGGCCTGGCGCGCAGGGACCAGTCTTTCCCGCGCGCTCGGGCCCGCCCGCCTCCGGTCACCTGCCGGCCGGAGCAGGGCGCAACGGCGGGCTGGGCGGCGCCACCCCGCCAGTCGGCTCCGCGGCCTGGCGCCGCCTGGTGCTCAGCCAGGGCAGGATCTTCGCCGGCCGCTACGTGCGGCTGCTCAGCCGGGACCGGCCGGCGCTGGCGTTCAGCCTGCTGCAGGGGATCGCGGTCGCGCTGCTGACCGCGCTGGCCGTGCCCAGCAGCTTCACCTGGCCCACGGGAAACGCGGCGACGTTCGTCTTCGGGTGCGCGTCCGTGTGGTTCGGCATGATCGGCGCCGTCCGCGAGCTGGTGAAGGAGAAGGCGATCTGGCGCCGGGAGTTCCTCGCGGGCGGCAGCATGCCCGCGTACCTGGCCTCCAAGGTCGCCGTGCTCGGCGTGATGGCGGCGATCCAGGCGCTGACCCTGACCCTGGTGGTCAGGCTGACGCTTGGGCTGCCCTCCGGCGGGCCGTTCGGGCATTCGATGGTGACGTTCTTCGTCACGCTCTGGCTGGGCGCGCTGAGCGGAATGGCGCTCGGACTGCTGGTCTCGGCCGCGGCGGAGAGCGCCGACCGGGCGATGAGCCTGGTGCCGTACCTGCTCATCACCCAGCTGGTCCTGTGCGGCGTGCTGTTCCAGCTTGGCGCGATCGGCTTCATCTCCTGGCTCATGCCCGCCAGATGGGCGGTGTCCGGGCTTGGCGGCATCGCGGGCCTGAACGCCCAGCTGCTGCACCAGACCAGCGGCCTGTACCCGCACACGGCAGGTGGACTGCTGTTCAACTGGTTCATGCTGCTTGTGCTCACCGCCGCCGCGCTGGCCGCCACCGTGTGGCGCCTGTACCGGCAAGGGCTCGGCTGGAGCGTGGGCCGTGGCTGAGCCAACCGCCTTCGGGATCGACCTCGGCACCACGATGTCCGTGGTGGCGCAGGTCAACAGCGCGGGCCTGCCCGTGGTGCTGCCGAACGCGGAGGGGTCGCCGACGACCCCGTCCATCGCGCTGTTCGACTCCGGTCACGTGATCGTCGGCGCCGTCGCGCGGGAGTCGCTGGCGACCGAGCCGGACTCCGTCGTCCAGCTCGTCAAGCGGCACATCGGCTCGGGCTGGACGTTCGACTACGGCGGCGTCTCCTACCGGCCAGAACACGTGTCCGCGCTGATCTTGCGCAAGCTCGTTCAGGACGCTCGGCTGCTCGCCGGGCCGGTCACGCAGGCCGCCATCACCGTGCCGGCCTATTTCAGCGACCCGATGCGCGCGGCGACCCTGCGCGCCGGGGAACTGGCCGGGCTTGACGTGCTCGGCCTGCTGTCCGAGCCCACCGCCGCCGCGCTCGCCTACGGCTACGACCGGCGGCCGGCCGGGGTGACGGGGGCCGTGATCGACCTCGGCGGCGGCACCTTCGACGTGACCGTGATGGAGTACGACGGGGCCGACCTGACCGTCCGGGCCACCGGCGGGGACGCGTACCTGGGCGGAGCGAACTTCGACAAGGCGCTGTTCGACTACTTCGTCGAGCAGTTCGCGGCCGCCCATGGCCTGGACATCAACGACCCCGACGCGCTGTCGATCGAAGAGGTCACGCAGGTGTCGCAGGACTGGCTGCTGCGGGCCGCGCGCGCCAAGCACGACCTCACCGCGCGCGAGCGCACCAGCGTCGCGCTGCAGGCGGCCGGGCTGACGCTGCGGGTCGACGTCAGCCGGACCGAGTTCGTCGCCCGCACGAGCATCCTGCTTGACGAGATGACGGAGAAGATGGTCGACGTGGTCGCGGCCGCCGGGGTTACCCCCAGGGACATCTCCGTGGTGCTGCCGGTGGGCGGGGCGACCAGGATGCCGGCCGTGCGCGCGCGGATCCGGGACATCTTCGGTGTCGAACCGGATACGTCGATTCGCCCGGATGAGGCCGTCGCGCTCGGGGCCGGGCTGTTCGCCGCGCAGCGTCAGCTCGAGCGAGGCGGAGCGGTCGTGATAGACGCCGGAGCCAGGGATTACCTCGAGGAGCTGTCGGTGACCGATGTCGCCGCGCACAGCCTCGGCATCAGCGCGTTCGAGACCTCGGGCGGACGCCAGCGCCCGGTGATGACGCCGCTGCTCCCGCGCAACACCGCGCTGCCGTTCTTCGCGGAACGGACCTTCTTCACGATGCGGCCGGGAGAGACGCAGATCGTCATCCCCGTGCTCGAAGGGGAGTCGGCGGATCCTGACCTGTGCCGCCGCGTCGGCACTGTGGTCATCGAGCACCTGCCGCCCGGGCGCCCGGCGCACCAGCCCGTGAACGTCACGATGAGCCTGAACCGCGACGGAATCCTGCAGGTCTCGGCGACTGACGTCACCACAGGCGCCTTGGCCGCCACCACGATCGTCCACACGTACCTGGCCGATGGCGGCGATGACGCGGCCGACCGGATGGTCAGGACCCTGCAGGTCGATTAGCCGTCTTGCGCGGAATGCGCTTCGATAGTAGTCATGCAGCAGCGTGAAGACTGGTACGCATATCTCCGGCTGTCGCCACAGGCGCCGACGGAGGAGATAGAACAGGCCGTGGAGCGGCTGAGCCGGCAGGCCGCCGCGCTGGCCGTGACCGCGCCGGAGCGGTCCCAGCTGCTGCGCGAGACTGTCCGCTCGATCAAGCGCGACCTGCTTTCCGGCCCCGAAAGCAGGCAGCGCTACGACGCAGGCCTCGCGGCCGCGGCGCAGCAGGCGGTGCCACCGCCCCAGCCCCAGCCCCAGCCGCAGCCGCAGCACGCGATGCCGCCGGTCCAGCAGCTGGCGCCCCCCGCTCAGCCGTTCCCGCCCGCGCCGTACGCCCCTGGTGCGCCCGCGCCGATGCCGCCTCCGCCCGCGCCGATACCGGTATCTCCGGCGCCCGCTTTCGCCGCCGAGGGGATGGGTTCGCGGATCGCACGCTTCCTGCGCTCTGGCTGGACCTGTTCCGGGTGCGGCAAGGACGCGCTGCCGAGCGACAAGTTCTGCACGAGGTGCGGCACCCCGATCAAGCCGGTGCAGCCCGATGCCGGGGCACCCGCCAGGGCACGCCCGACGTGCGTAAGTTGCGGGAGTACGCTCGCGGTGAATGATGCGTTCTGCGCTAGATGTGGGACACGTGTTGGAAGTTGACCACTTTTGTGCCAGATAATGCCTGAGTGCCGGAAAGCAATCAATAACGTTTGAGGCAGATTCGACGATACCTCCCTTGCTGGCAAGTCGCCTTGCTCTAGCATCAGCCGACGGCATTTCATCTGTTAGGGGGAGGGCGGACGGTGCCGAATTGTGCGAACGGGCATCGCTTGCCTGCGGGAGCGGCATTCTGCGGGATCTGCGGTACCGACGTCCGGTCCCGGTGCGCCGCGGGTCACGTCAACGATCCGGGAGCGCGTTTCTGCCGGATCTGCGGTTCGGCCATCGGCGACGCGCCGGCCTCGTCACCCCCCGGATTCGGGACGCCGTTGATGGCGTCGCCGTCGGCCGGCCCGCAGTCCGCGCCGCCCGCGATGCCCTTGTCAAGCACGCCCCCGGTGAGCCCGAACACGTTCGCCAACTGGCTCGGAGCGCCCGCGGCGGCGCCCGCCACCGCCGGCAAGCCGCAGGACGCCGCGCCGTGGGATGTCGAGGCCGAGCCGCCCGCGACGCCGTCATGGGACTCCACCCCCTGGCCGGATGCCGTGCCGTCGCCGGCCGCGCGGGCGGGAGCCGACGCCGCGCTCCCGCGGGACGACTGGGATGCCGCGACCGGAACGGCAGGAACGGGCGGTGTGCCCTCCTGGGGCCGTGCCGCCGCGCCGGATGCCGCGCCGCCCTGGGACGCCACGACGGGGCTGGACGGCGCAGCTTTGTGGGATGCCCCGGCCAAACCGGATGCGACGCCACCATGGGACGCCACGACCGGAATGGACGGCGCGCCCCCGTGGGAAGGCGCGGCTCACCCTGGTGCCGCGCCGGACTGGGACGGCACGACCAGGGCGGGCACACAGGCCCGGTGGGTCGCCGCCACGCCGCCTGCGGCGGGGACCGGCGCCGCGGGCGGCGGTGGCCGGGGGTCGCATGCCGCGGCCCCAGTCGGCCGCGGCCGCCGTCGCACCCTGCTCTGGATCGCCTTGCCTGTCGCGCTGGTGGTCGTCCTTGGCGGCGGCGCCGCGGCGGCATTCACCCTGCTGCACCACACCCCGAAGACGGTGGCGTCCCCGACGACGCACCCCACGGTGCGCGCGCACCCGACGACCGCCCCGCCGACAACCCCGGCGTCGGCACCGAGTACCTCGGTGAGCAGCTCGCCGGCGGATACTCCCTCGTCCACGACAGGAGCGAGTGCCACCGCGACCGCCGGCCCGTCCGTCAGGCCAGGCGGCTGGACCTACGCCGTGCCCATCGATCAGCAGGCGTACGCCAACGACAACGCGACGATCAACTCGGTGTCCTGCGTGTCCGCCACGACCTGCTACGCGGTTGACAGCGCGGGCAACGTCCTCTACTCCGACACGATGAATTTGTGGCGGGTCGTGGACCCTAACAGCGGGGCAAACCTGACGTCTATCTCCTGCCCCACAGTGAACTTCTGCGCCGCGGTCGACTCGTCGGGCGCCGCACTCATCTACAGCGGCGGCAGCTGGACCTCCCCGGTCAACATCGACTCTGGCAACGAGCTCAACAGCGTCTCGTGCGTGTCTACCGCCTACTGCGTGGCGGTGGACAGCGCGGGCAGCGGCTTTACCTACACCGGGTCGGCGACGAACTGGACGCAGACCACTATTGACCCGAATCAGGACAACCTGGTCTCCGTGTCGTGCCCGAGCACGTTCTTCTGCGCCGCCGTGGACGACAACGGGAATGTCTACACGTACGACGGAAACACGTGGGCCGCCGGGCAGAGCATCGACAGCGACAGCGGGCTTACCCAGGTCTCCTGCTCAAGCGACGCCTTCTGCGTCGCCATCGACGGCGCTGGAAACGCCGCGGTAATGATCAGCGGGGACTGGTCGACGCAGACCCTGCCCGCGACCGCCGAGAGCGTGTCCTGCCCGGCCGACGGGTACTGCGTCGCGGTCGACAACAGCGGTGGCGCGCTTGTCTACCAGCAAGGCAGCTGGTCGGGCGAAACCAAGATCGACGGCAATAACTCCTTTGAGGCGATCAGCTGCGTGAAAGCTAACGCTTGCGCCGCGACGGATCAGTACGACAATGTGCTGTATTACACGGCCGGAGGCGCTGCCGGATGACGCGGCGAAACGGCGAAGATCAGCGAAGCATAACTTCACCAGACAGCACGCGGAGGTCCAGCAGATGAACTGTCCTCAGTGCCAGACGCCGAATAGGGCGGACTCGGTGTTCTGCGTCAGTTGCGGAACCCAGCTCGCCTCGGCCGAGGCGGCCGTCACGGCTGGCGGCTACCCGCCGCCGCCCGGGCAGGGAACCCCGCTCGGGCAGGGAACCCCGCTCGGGCAGGGCACCTCCGGTGGCTACGGCGCGCCCGGCGGATATGAGCCGCCCACCGCGCCGCCGACCCAGTACCCGCCCGCCGCGCCGCCGACTCAATACCCGCCCGCCGGCCAGCAGCCGGCAGGCGGTTACCAGCAGCCCGCCGGTTACCAGCAGCCTGTCGGCGGCTACCAGCAGCCCGGCGGCTACCAGCAGCCCGGCGGCGGGTACCAGCAGCCCGCAGGTTATCAGCAGCCCCCCGGGTACCAGCAGCCCGCAGGCGGTTACCAGCCGCCTGCGGGGTACCAGCCGCCCGGCGGTCAGTACCAGCAGCCAGCCGGGGGCTTCCAGCCGCGGCAGGGGGGATCGCCCGTCGGCCCGTTCCAGTTCGACCTGAAGCGGCTGACCCGGGTTGACCAGATCGTCGGCGTCGCGACCCTGATCGCCATGATCTCGATCTGGCTGCCCTGGTACAGCGTCAGCCTGGGTGCTGGCGCCGGGACCTACAGTTTCAGCGGCACGGGCCTGCACGGCTGGCTGTGGCTGGAGTTCGTCGTGGCCCTGTTCCTGCTCGCGTACCTGATCATGCGCGCCGGCTGGGCGGAACCACCGCTGCGCCTGCCCGTCGCGCACGCGCCGGTGCTGCTCGTCGGGACCGGCCTGCAACTGGTCCTGCTCCTGATCGCCTTCGCCGACATCCCTTACGGGAACGAAGGGATGGGATGGGGGTGGGCCGCCTTCATCGGGTTCCTCGCGGCGCTGGCAGCCGCCGGCCCGGTGGTCGTGCCCGCCGTCCGGTCCTTCATGGAGAACCGTTAACGGCAGGCGTACGTATATCCAGACGACAGACCTCAACCTTCCGCCGCGCGGCTGAACGGCTAGGAGCCTTTTCCGGGGCTCGTGCGGCGCCTCTTCCCCGCGACCGCTCGATTCGGCACTGTGATGTGCGGCTCGGCCGGAGGCGCCGGCGGATGACGCGGCGCGGCGTAACGGCGAAGGCCGCAAACAACATTTCCCGAGAAAGGTAACGGAGGGTTCGCCAATGAACTGTCCTCAGTGCCAGACGCCGAATCAGCAGGATTCAGCGTTTTGCAGTACGTGCGGAGCGCCGCTTGCGCCGGCCGGGGCCGCGGCTCCGGCGAGCGGTTACAGTGCCGCCGGTGGCTACGGCGCTCCCGGCGGATACGGGCAGGCCGGCCCCGGCGCGCCCGCG
>JASHPP010000037.1 GCA_030038035.1 Trebonia sp. | reverse complement strand
GCGCGATGCGCCTGGTCGCCCGCCGCGTCCCGGCGCCGGGCCCCGGCGAGCTCACCGCGGCGCTGCTCGCCGCGCAACGGCACCTGCACGAGGTTGGCATCACGAGCTTCCAGGACGCCTGCGTCGGCGAGGCCGGCGAGCTCGGCATGCCCGACGCGTTCGACACCTACCGGCGGGCCGCCGCCGACAAGCTGCTGACCTGCCGGGTCACCGGGGCGCTGTGGTGGGACCGCGCACGCGGCCTGCGCCAGCTGCCGGACCTGCAAGCACGCCGCGAGGCAGCCGGCGGCGGATTCCGCGCCACCACCGTCAAGCTGATGCTGGACGGGGTGTGCGAGACGTTCACTGCCGCGATGGGCGCCCCCTACCTGGACGGCCGCGGCCACCCGGCCGGCCACGCCGGACGCCTGTTCATCGACCAGGAGGAACTTCAGGAAGCCGCCGGGCAGCTGTCCCGCCTCGGCTTCCAGCTGCACTTCCACGCGATCGGGGACCGCGCGATCACGGTCGCACTCGACGCCCTTGCCCAGCTGCCCGCCGCCCAGCGCGAAAGCGGCAGGCACCACATCGCCCACCTGCAGTTCATCAGCCCGCCGGACCTGGGCCGGTTCGCGCGGCTCGGCGTGGTGGCCAACTTCCAGCCGCTGTGGGCGTGCGAGGACGAGCAGGTCGCGGCGCTGACCGTGCCCTTCGTCGGCGCCGAACGCGCCGCCTGGCTGTACCGGATCGGCGCGGTCCTGCGGCGCGGCGGGCGGATCGCGTTCGGCAGCGACTGGCCGGTCTCCAGCGCCGACCCGCTGCAGCAGATGCACGTCGCGGTCAACCGCGTGCTCTATCAGCCAGGGGGGAAAACCCGGGAGACCAGGCGGCCGCTGCTGCCCGCCGAGGCGATCACCGTGGACGCGGCGGTCGAGGCTTTCACGAAAGGGGTCGCGTACGTCAACCACGAAGAGGACGCGGCGGGCACGCTAAGCCCCGGCATGCGCGCCGACGTGGCGGTGCTCGACCAGGACCTGTACACGATCCCGCCCGGCGACATCGGCGGCACATCGGTCGCGCTGACGATCGCCGGCGGCCAGGTCGTGCACGGCGAGGAGTAGGCGGTGGCCGGCGCAGCGGCCGGGATCGTTCGGGATAACGGGAGGAGGACCGGGCCCCGACCCGCGCGTGAACTCGCGTCCCCCAGCGGTGACCTGGCTGAATTAATGTGTTGTGCTAGTACCGTGATGAACTCGCTGCCGTCGCCGGGCTCGGAAGACCCGGCAGACCTCGCCATTCTCGCCGGGCTGACCGTGGAGGACACCGACGACGACGACCCGGTCCTGCTGTGGCCGGACGGGCGCCAGGTGGACACGTGGCGTGAGGACTACCCGTACGGCGAGCGGATGCCGCGCGAGGAGTACGAGCGGGGGAAAAGGCTGCTGCAGATCGAGCTTGTCAAGCTGCAGAACTGGGTCAAGGACACCGGGCAGCGGATCATCATCGTGTTCGAGGGGCGGGACGCGGCCGGGAAAGGCGGGACGATAAAGCGCTTCACCGAGCACCTGAACCCGCGCGGCGCGCGCGTTGTCGCGCTTGAAAAGCCCACGGAAAGGGAACGGACCGAGTGGTATTTCCAGCGGTACGTGTCGCACCTGCCGTCCGCAGGGGAAATCGTGCTGTTCGACCGGTCCTGGTACAACAGGGCCGGCGTCGAGAAGGTGATGGGCTTCTGCACGCCCGGGGAGTACCTGGAGTTCATGCGCGAGGCGCCGGAATTCGAGCGGATGCTGGTGCATTCGGGGCTTGCGCTGACGAAATTCTGGTTCTCGGTGACGCGCACCGAACAGCGCACCCGGTTCGTCATCAGGCAGGTGGACCCGGTGCGGCAGTGGAAGCTCAGCCCGATGGACATCGAGTCGCTCGACAAGTGGAACGACTACACCGAGGCGAAAGAGGCGATGTTCTTCTACACGGACACGGGCGACGCGCCGTGGACGGTCGTGAAGAGCAACGACAAGAAGCGCGCCAGGCTCGAGGCCATGCGGCACATTCTGGAGAAATTCGATTACGACGGGAAGGACCCGGAAATCGTGGGCAAGCCTGACGAGAAGATTATCGGCCCGCCGTCGCTGCTTTCCGAGCGGGCGTCGATCGCATCGTTCACGAGGCTGTGAGGGAAGCGGGATGAGCGTGGCGGAAACCGCCGTGACCGGCGGCACGCTGACCGAGATCACCTCCGAGGACGAGCTGCGCGCGGCGCTCGGCGGGCTCCCCGAGCGGCGGGCGGCCACCAAGGTCCGCGCCACGCTGCACCCGCGGCAGGCCGAGTGGCTGCGCGCGTCGCCGTTCTGCGTGATCGCGACGTGCGACGCGGCAGGGAACTGCGACGCCTCCCCCAAGGGCGACCCCGCCGGGCAGCTCTTTCACGTGCTCTCGCCGGCGTCGGTCGCGATCCCGGAACGGCCGGGCAACAAGCGCGCCGACGGCTACCGCAACCTGCTCGGCAATCCCCGCGTCGGGATCATCTCGCTGATCCCCGGCCGGGGGGACACGCTGCGGGTCAACGGCCGGGCCAGGCTGGTGCGGGACGCGCCGTTCTTCGACGAGCTGGCCGTGCGCGGGCGGCGGCCGGTGCTGGCGATGGTCGTGGACATCGACGAGGTCTTCTTCCACTGCGCGAAGGCGTTCCTGCGGTCCGGGCTGTGGCAGCCGTCGTCCTGGCCCGCGCCGGACGCGCTGCCGTCGGTGGCCGCGCTGTGCAAGGCCGTGCAGGACACCCCGGAGACGCTGGAGGAGCTCGAGGCGCACTACGCGCCCGAGCACTACTCGACGCTGCTGTACTGACCCCACAGCGCCGGGATGCTCACGCCCAGGTCGGCGAGCAGCCTGCGCAGCAGCGGCAGCGATACCCCGATCACGTTGGTGTGGTCGCCGTCGATCGAGTCGACGAACCAGCCGCCGAGGCCCTCGATCGTGAACCCGCCCGCCATGATCAACGGCTCCCCGGTGGCGGCGTACGCCTGGATCTCATCGTCCGTCGGGGTGCCGAAGCGGACCGTCGTCGCCGCCACCGCCTGCGCGCTGCGCCCGGAGGCGGCGTCGATCACGCAGTGCCCGGTGAACAGCGTGCCCTCCCTGCCCGACATGTGGCGCCACAGCGCGATGGCCTCGGCCGTGCCGACGGGCTTGCCGTAAGCGCGGCCGTCGAGGTCGAGCATCGAGTCGCAGCCGATCACGACGCCGTCGTCGAGGCCCTCGGCGACCGCGCCCGCCTTCGCCGCGGCGAGCAGGCCGACAAGCTCCGGTGTCGTGGCGGCCGTGTAGGCGTCCTCGTCGACGCCGCTGACGATGACCTGCGGATCGAGGCCGCCCGCGCGCAGCACGGCGAGCCTGGCGGGGGAGGCCGAGGCGAGAACGACACGCACGGGTCAGACCTTACGCGTCACCGCGCGGAGCCGTAGCATCGGTGCCATGGTGCGCGTGCTGGTGCTGTACAACACGCCGGCGGACCCCGAGGCCTTCGACCGGTACTACAACGAGATCCACATCCCGCTGGCCAGGCAGCTTCCCGGGCTGCTGCGGTACACGGTCAGCAGGAATCTCGCCGCGCTCGGGGGGGACGCGAAGTACTACCTGATCGCCGAGCTCGACTTCGCGTCGCCGGAGGCGGTGCGGGCGGCCTTCGGCTCGCCGGCCGGCCGCGAAACCGCAGCCGACGTGCCGAAGTTCGCGACCGGCGGCTCGTCGCTCATGACCTACGAGGTCGCCGAGGCTTGATGCGGTTCGGGCTGGCCGGCGCCGGTTACTGGGCTCGGACCACGCACGCGCCCGCGCTCGCCACGACGCCGGGAAGCACGCTCGCCGCGGTGTGGGCACGCGATGCCCGCGCGGCGCGGTCCCTGGCCGCCGAGCACGGCGCGATCACGTGCGGGTCCTTCGGCGCGCTGGTCGACGCGGTGGACGCGGTCGCGTTCGCGGTGCCGCCGCACGTGCAGGCGCCGCTCGCCGTCCAGGCGGCGCGGGCGGGCAGGCACCTGCTGCTCGAAAAGCCGATCGCGCTGTCGGTTGCCGACGCGGACCGGCTGGCGGCCGCCGTCGACTCGGCCGGGGTGGCGTCGGTGGTGTTCTTCACGCTCCGCTTCAACACCGAAGTCCGCGCCTGGCTCACCGACTCCCGTGCCCGCGGCGGCTGGTCAGGCGGCGGCTGGTCGGGCGGGGTCGCGGTCTGGCTCGGCTCGGCGCTGCAGCCGGGCAATCCGTTCGACACGCCGTGGCGGCGGGAGAAGGGCGGCCTTTGGGACCTCGGCCCGCACGTGGTGTCCCTGCTGTGGGCCTGCCTCGGCCCGGTGATCTCGGTCACCGCCGTGCCCGGCGCTTTTGACGCGACGCACCTGGTCCTGCGGCATGCGGGCGGCGCGAGCAGCACCGCGACGGTGACGCTGAGCGCGCCGCCGGCCGCCGCGGGGACCAGCCTGTTCGTCTGGGGTGCGGCCGGGCGTTCCATCATGCCCGCCACGCCCGTCGACCCGGTGGCGGCGCTGCGGGTCGCGGCCGGTGAGCTCGCCGCGGGCGCTCTTGCCGGGGAGTGTGCTCACCCGTGTGACGTGCGGTTGGGCCGCGAGGTGGTCCGGGTGCTCGCCGCCGCCCAGGCACAGCTCGACGTCGGCTGAGCCTTTCATTCATCCGGAACGGACCGTGGCGCCTGCCCAGGCGCAAGGCCGGTTCCCTGGGGCTGGCGAGCCGCCGGGTGGCGAGTCGGTGCCGGAACTGTACCTACATGGCCGGACCCGCCTAGTAAGCCGGTCGTGAGTTTCAGGGGCACCACGTGAGTCGTTTTGCGTCGCTATCTAGGACTGTGGGCTTTTCGCCGGGCTCCTGCTGGGTTCTGCTAGGAGCATGGCTGATACGAGGCTGGAACCGGTGATCCTGTCGGACGACGAGCGGCGCACCCTGGAGAACTGGGTTAAGCGGCGGAGCACCGCGCAGGGACTGGCGCAGCGCGCGCGGATCGTGCTGGCCTGCGCCGACGGCGGGAACAACGTCGCGGTCGCGGCCCGGATGCGCGTTCACCGCAAGACGGTGGCCCGCTGGCGGGGCCGTTTCCTGGAAAAGCGGCTGGACGGGCTGACCGACGAGCCGCGGCCCGGCGTGCCCCGCTCGATCACCGACGCGCAGGTGGAAGACGTCGTCGTCCGCACCCTGGAAGAAGCGCCCGAGGGATCCACCCACTGGTCCAAACGCGAACTTGCCCGCCAGGCCGGCATCTCGGCGACCAGCGTGCAGCAGATCTGGCGGGCCTTCGGCCTGCAGCCCTGGCGCACCGAGACGTTCAAGATCTCCCCCGACCCTCTCCTCGTCCCCAAGATCCGCGACGTCGTCGGCCTGTACCTGAACCCGCCGCAGAACGCAGTGGTGTTCAGCGTGGACGAGAAACCGCAGATCCAGGCGCTGGAACGCACCGCACCCGTCCTGCCGATGCTGCCCGGGGTACCCGAGCGGCGCAGCTTCGATTACACCAGGCACGGCACCACCGACCTGCTCGCCGCCCTGAACATCGCGAACGGCAAGGTCATCAGCAAGCTGTCGGCCCAGCACACGGCCACCGACTTCCGCGACTTCCTGGACCAGATCGACCATGCAGTCGAGCCGGGACTGGACGTCCACGTGATCTGCGACAACCTCTCCACCCACAAGGCCCCGGCTGTGCACCGATGGCTGCTGGCGCACCCCCGCTTCGTGCTGCACTTCACGCCCACCTACTCGTCCTGGATCAACCAGGTCGAACGCTGGTTCGCCGAGATCCAGCGCCGCTGCCTCGACCGCGGCGTGTTCTGCTCGCTGGAGGAACTCACCACCGCCCTCCAGGAATGGATCAAGCTCTGGAACGACTCCGCCCGCCCCTTCAAGTGGACCAAGACCCCCGACCAGATCATCGACGCCATCTGCCGCTACTGCGACCGAATTTCACGACCAGCTCACTAGCCACGAAGGACCAACGTCCCTGCCAAAGGGGGACCAACCGGCCCTTCTGGCGTCATCCGGGGCAATGGTTAGGTACCCGGGTGAATGTGCTGGACCTATCCCGGTGGCAGTTCGGCATTACCACCGTCTATCACTTCCTCTTCGTGCCGATCACGATCGGCCTCGGGTTCCTTGTCGCGGGCTTCGAGACCGGGTGGCTGCGCACGGGAAACGACCGCTGGCTGCGGCTGACAAAGTTCTACGGCAAGCTCTTCCTGATCAATTTCGCGCTCGGCGTCGTCACGGGAATTGTGCAGGAATTCCAGTTTGGCATGAACTGGTCCGCCTATTCGCGGCTGGTCGGGAACATCTTCGGCGCGCCGCTGGCGATAGAGGCCCTGCTCGCTTTCTTCCTTGAGTCCACGTTTCTCGGGCTGTGGATCTTCGGCTGGGACCGGCTGCCGCCCAAGGTCCACAACGCCTGCATGTGGCTCGCCGCCACGGGGACGCTGCTGTCGGCGTACTTCATCCTGACCGCCAACGCCTGGATGCAGCACCCGGTCGGCTACGTCTACAACCCGAAGACACACCAGGACGACCTGTCCAGCTTCGCGGCCGTGCTGTTCAACCCCGCGCAGCTGGCCGGGTTCCCGCACGTGATCGCCGGGTGCTTCCTCACCGGCGGGTCGCGGTCGCGGGCGTCGCGCTGTGGCACCTGATGCGCGGGCGGGCAAGCGGCCACAACGCAGACAGCACAGACAGCGCCGACAGCGCCGCCAGCGCGGAGGCGGCCGCCTTCCGCAGCGCGCTCAAGGCCGGCGGGATCACCGCGATCGCGGCCGCCGTGGTGGTCGTGGCCACCGGCGACATCCAGGGCAAGCTGTTCACCACCAGGTATCAGCCGATGAAGATGGCCGCCGCGGAGGCGCTGTACCACACCGCCAAGCCGGCCCCGTTCTCGCTGTTCACGATCGGCTCGCTCAACGGGTCGCACGCGATCTTCAGCCTTGACATACCGCGGATCCTGTCGTTCCTGGCCACGGGGAATTTCAGCGCGCAAGTCCAGGGCATCGACAACCTGCAGCAGCAGTACGCGCAGATCTACGGTCCCGGCTCCTACACCCCGATCATCCCGGTCACGTACTGGTCGTTCCGGTTGATGATCGGCGCCGGGCTGCTGGCGGCGCTGATCGCGCTCGTCGCGCTGTGGGCCACCCGCAAGGGCCGCCTGCCGACCTCGAGAGTCCTGCTGTGGGGCGGGATCGCGCTGCCGCTGCTGCCGCTGCTCGGCAACACCTTCGGCTGGATCATGACAGAAATGGGCCGCCAGCCCTGGCTCGTCTACGGCCAGCTGAAGACCGCGGCAGGGGTGTCGGCGAACTCCGCCGGCGAGGTGCTGACCTCGCTGATCATCTTCACCCTGCTCTACGGCACGCTCGCGGTGATCGAGGCCGGCCTGATGCTCAAGTACATCAAGGCGGGCCTGCCCGGCGAGCCCGAGCCGGGCGCGCCGTCAGCAGGCCAACCCCTCGAACTCGTCTACTGACCAGGGAAAAGCCATGCACCTGTCCGACCTGTGGTTCATCGCGATCGCCGTGCTGTGGGCCGGCTATTTCGTCCTGGAGGGGTTCGATTTCGGCGTCGGCATCCTGCTGCCGTTCCTCGGCCGGGACAACACGACGCGGCGCGTCATCATCAACACGATCGGCCCGGTCTGGGACGGCAACGAGGTCTGGCTGCTCACCGCGGGCGGCGCCACGTTCGCCGCGTTCCCCGCCTGGTACGCGTCGATGTTCAGCTCGTTCTACCTGCCGCTGCTGCTCGTCCTCGTCGCGCTGATCGTCAGGGGCGTCGCGTTCGAGTACCGGGGCAAGCGGGATAACAGCATCTGGAGGCACGGCTGGGACGCGGCCATCTTCCTCGGCTCGCTGCTGCCCGCGATCTTGTGGGGCGTCGCGTTCGGCAACGTGCTGCGCGGCATCCCGCTCAACGCCGAGCACAACTTCACCGGCAACTTCTTCACGTTCCTCAACCCGTACGCCCTGGTCGGCGGGCTGGCCACGCTCACGCTGTTCACCTTGCACGGCGCGCTCTTCCTGGCCCTGAAGACCACCGGTGACCTGCGCAGGCGCGCGAAAAGGGCCGCCGC
>JASHPP010000356.1 GCA_030038035.1 Trebonia sp. | reverse complement strand
GCCGGAGGCCGTCAGGCACCGGCCGCCGTGGGCGGACGCGCCCGCGGACGGCGGGAGCGGGGATGCCGCCGATCCGGTGGCCAACGTGCCGGCGGGTCCGGCGCGGGACCTCACCGCCGCCTTCGCCCAGGCGGCCGGGCTGACCGCGGTGGCCGATGCGCTGGCCGGCGCGCGCGAGACTCAGGCGGCGCGGTTCTTCGCCTGGCCGGTGGCCAGGCTGATGCGCGGGCGCCGCGACCCGGTGCGCGCGCTGCGCGCCGCCGGCGGCAGGAACGTCGCGGCCGCGAGCCCGGCTGGCCAGGCGCAGCAGTCCGAGGTAGACAACGCGATCACGGCGTTCGCCGACGCCGTGGGCGGCCTGCTGCCCTCGCCATGGTCGGCGTCGCTGCGGGCGGCGGCACGGTCGAACGCGGCCGCGGTGCCGTCGGCGCTGGCCGGCGCGGTGACGCCGTCGCTGCCAGGCACCGGCCCGGCGGTGCCCGCCTGGTGGCGGCTGATCGCCGCCTGGCAGTGGCTGCTGACCGTGCTCGCCGCCGCGGGCGTGGTGTGGGCCATCGTCATCGCCGTGGCGCACGGCGGGCGGCAGCAGTCGACGCTGATCGGCGACGTCTCGCTGATCCCGTGGCTGCTGATCATGGCGGCGGCCATCCTGCTGCTCGGCTTCCTCACCGCCGCCGGCTGCCAGAACATCGTGCTGCTCGCTGCCGACCGCGAGCGCGAGAGCGCCGAGCAGGCGATGCGCCGGCGGGTGGCCGCGGTGACCCGTGATCTCGTGCTGGTGCCGGCCGGGCGGGAGATCGCCCAGTACGAGCGCTTCCGCCGGGAGCTGGACCTGGCACAGGGACCGCACGGACCCTGGCCCGTCGGGTCCGCCACCGGCTAGCGGTATCCCGAACGGTCCCGGCAGACTCCCGGGACCGTTCGGGATAATGGCTTTTAATTCTTTACTTGTACAGCGACGGGGTGCCGTTGGGATTGATGATCTCCATCGCGGCCAGGACCTCGCTGATGTCCTCGTAGTTGGACGGGTTCCTGTTCCATACGATGCCCAGCGTGTTGATATCCAGGTGCTGGAGCTTTTGCATGATCGCGGTCTCGTTCAGGCTGTTCGCCTGCGTGATCGCCCAGTCGATCTCGAGCCCGGCGTCCCAGCCTTCCTGGCTGTTGTCGATCGCGTTCGAGTTGCCCAGGCCCGCCGCCCGCATCCCGGCTTCGTAGGCCTCCAGGCCCGCGG
Organism: Trebonia sp.; assembly: GCA_030038035.1. Next base: position 15,765 of record JASHPP010000356.1, on the reverse strand, counting down.
CGGTGAGCTTGTCCTCCGCCGAGGTGCCCTGCTGAGCGGCGGTCAGCCAGTCTGGCATGGAGCCGAGCACGTAGATGTCCTGCATCGCCGACGCGCCGCCGGCCGCCGCGATGAAGCTGGGCAGCTCGCAGGCCGAGCACTCGCTGATCGGGATCGTCGGGTCCTGCGCGCGGATCGCGCGGATCGCGGTGATCGAGTCGGTGCCTGGCACCAGGCCGAAGAGGATGATCTGCGGCCTGGCGGCCAGCATGGCGAGCACCTCGGGCGTGACGTCGGTGGCGCCTACCTGGTCGATCTGGGTGGAGACGAGCGAGAAGCCGTACTGCTTGGCCAGCGTCTGCACCGTGCCCTGGTTGGCCAGGCAGACCGAGCCGCAGTTGTCCTCGAGCAGCGCGACGCGGGTGTAGTGCCGCGGCACGATCAGGTTCACCACCGAGGCGTACTGGTCCTCGTAGAAGACGTCGTAGAAGCCGGGGAACCCCCAGGAGGTGAGCTCGCTTGCCGGATAGCCGTTGCTCTGCCAGCCGGACGACAGGCTGATCAGGATCGTCTTGTTGGCGATCGCGATCGGCAGCGCGGACTCGGTGTCGGCGCCGGATTCCGGTCCGATGATGACGGTCGCGTGGTACTGGTCGATGCACTTGCGGGCGATCAGCTCGGACTCCGAGGCGCTGGACTGGTTGTTGAACGTGATGTAGTTGACCTGGTGGCCGAGGATGCCGCCGGTGGCGTCGATGTGCTTGAAGTACGCCTCGGCGCCCCAGTTGTCCGTCTCGCCGATCTGGGCGTACGGGCCGGCGAGCGCGAGGTCGCCGCAGGCGACGATCGTGGAGTTGCTGGCCGCGCTGCTGCCGCCCGAGCTGCAGGCGCCGAGCGCTCCGGCGAGCAGGACGGCCGCCGCGGCGGCGATAAGCGGCATGATTGTGCGTCTTCGCATTGATTGAACCTCCTAGAGACCGACAAGGAGCGAGTTAACGATTGGCGATGCGCGGAAGTCGTCTGGGCCGCCGTCGAACACGAGACGGCCGCCGGATAGGACGAAGATGCGCTGGCTGACCTGCGCCACCAGGTCCAGGTCGTGTTCCACGAGAAGGACGCAGGTCATCTCCCCGGACTGGCGCAGCATGTCCGCCAGGCGGTACCGCTGCTGTTCGGAAAGTCCTGATGCGGGCTCGTCGAGCAGCAGCAGGCGCGGCCGCGGCGCGAGCGCGCGGGCGAGCTCGACCATCCGCTGGTTCTCCAGCGTCAGCGAGGAGACCTCGCGGTCGGCCATCCGCTGCATGCCGAGCTCGCTGAGCGTCTGCGCGGCCTTGTCCCTGGCCTCGCCGAGCTTGCTGCGGGCGATCCGGGTGACGATGCCCGACTGGTGCGAGGCCAGGCAGGAGACGGCCACGTTATCGAGCACGGTGCGGCCCTTGATCAGGTGCACCGCCTGGAAGGTCCGGCTGATCCCCAGGTAGAAGCGCTGATGCGGCAGCTTCCTCGTGATGTCCTCGCCGTCGAGCAGAACCTGGCCCCGCGACGGCTGCACGCTGCCGCCGATGACGTTGAGCAGGGTGGTCTTCCCCGCGCCGTTCGGGCCGCAGAGGCCGAACAGGCCGCGCTTGGGGAGCGCGATCGCGATGTCGTCGAGCACAGAAAGGCCGCCGTACTCCTTGCCGATGTCCCTGCACTGCAGCAGCGGCGTGACGCCGGGCGCCAGGGGCGTGCCCGGCGCCGGCGACGCGCCCGCATAGCCGGCCGCGTCTGTCGGGGCCAGCGGCACGCCCGCCGCCTCCGCGCGCGCCGCGGGGCCGGTCATCGCGGCCGGGCTCTCGGCCTGGCCGATGGCCTGGGCGCGGCGGTTGCGCACCCACGCCACGCCTGTGTGCACGATTCCGGCGAGCCCCTCCGGGTCCGTGAGCAGCACGACGGTGAGCAGCAGCCCCTCCACGACGAGGATGTTCACGCTCACCCAGTTGCTGGCCCCCTGCAGGTACTGGATCACCAGCGCGCCGATGACCGCGCCGATGACCGACCGCCGCCCGCCGATGAACAGCATGATCAGCAGCGCGAGTTCGGCGGTGGGGTCGATCAGCGTCTCGGGGACGAACTGCTGCGTGCCGGCGTAGGCGGCGCCGCCCAGTGCCGCGAACACGCAGCCGAGCACGAACAGCTCGAGCTTGCGGCGCGGCGTGCGCACGCCCATGGCGGCGGCGGTGTGCTCGTCCACCCCGAGCACGAACAGCTCGAGCCCGATGTCGGAGGTCAGGATCCGCGACGCGACGAACACCGCGAGCGCCAGGAACGCGATCGTGACCAGGCCGCCCCCGATCAGGGTCGCGTTGGTCGACGACGACGGCCACAGCGCACCGGTCAGCGGCGCGCCGACGGGACCGCCGAGGAACCCGGTATTGCTGACGTAGCCCACCGCGATCAGCGGCAGCATCAGCGTCGCCACGGCGAGCGCCAGCCCGGAGGCGCGCGTGACCACGGAGCCGAGCAGCAGCGCGGCGAGCGCCGCGCCGACCATCACGATGGGGGTGGCGACGAGCACCGGCATGTTGTAGTGCTGGTTCAGCATGGCCACGCCGTAGGCGCCGACCCCCATGAACACCGACTGGCTGAACGCGATCTGCTGGCTGAAGCCGATCTGCACCGCCATCCCCGCGGTGACGATCGCGTAGCAGGCCGCCAGCACGAACACCGACCCGGTGTACTGCAGCCCGTAAATCAGCACGATCAGGACGCCGCCCGCCAGCACAACGCCCGTGGGCACGAGCGACCGCGTGCGCGCGACGCTAACCAGGCTGCTCACCCGCTCACCGCCGATTCGAAGCCGAGCGCGCGCGGCCAGGCGAGCACCGCGGCGGCAAGGAGGGCGTACAGGATCGTGTCCCCGTACTCGGCGTTGACGTAGCCGTCGAGCAGCGCCTCGAGGATGCCGATGAACAGGCCGGCCAGCAGCGCGCGGCCGGGCTTGCGGAAGCCGCCGTACGCGGCGGCAAGGAACCCGGTCAGCGAGATCGTCGCGCCGGACAGGTACGTGTAGCCGGTGATCGGCGACTCCACGATGCCGAACACCGCCGCGATCACCGCCGTGCCGATGAAGATGAGCCGCCGGTAGCGGCGGGTGTCGATCCCGGCGATCCGCGCCCCGACGGCGTTCTCGCCGCTGGCCTCGAGCGCCTTGCCGCCGAGCGTGTAGCGGATGTAGAGCCAGAACGCCGCGCCGATGATGACCGCGCAGGCGAGCACCAGGATGCCCGCGCGCTCGAAGTGCAGGCTACCCCAGGTCAGCGAATTGCCGTTCCACAGCGCGGGCGCCGCGTGCACGTCGGTGCCGAAGAGCATCTTGGCCACGCCGTCGATGAAGAACGACAGCGCGAACGTGAAGAAGAACGTGACCACGATGCCCTCCATCCGCCGCGGCCCGTCCTGCGCGATGCGCAGCACGACGATGTCGTAGGCGTAGGCGAAGATCGCGACGACGGCCAGCGTGGTCAGGATCGCCACGGGCAGCGGCAGGCCCTTGACGCGGTACAGGTTGTCGACGCCGAGCGCCCCGGTCATCGCGAAGTCGCCCACGGCGAGGTTGAGGATGTTCGACACCCGGTACCAGACCGAGACGCAGACGGCGAACACCGCGTAGATCGAGCCGGTCACGAGGCCCGCGATGACGAGGTTGCCGAATTTCATGCCGCACCTGCCACACCGTTGCGCACTTCGACCCTCCGGTTGCACAACGTCAGCGCCCGCTTGGGTGCCTCCTCGACGATGATCAGCGTGGTGCCCTGCTCGTGGATGCGTGCCAGCACGTCGTACACCCGGCGGGCGACCGCCTCGGCGAGCCCGAGGCACGGCTCGTCGACCGCGAGGATCTTGGGGTCGCTCGCCAGCCCGCGCGCGATCGCGACCATCTGCTGCTGCCCGCCGGAAAGAGTGCCGGCCTGCTGCTTCAGGTGCGGCTTCAGCTCGGGGAAAAGATCAATAGCTCTGCCGAACGATCCCGACCGTCTCGCCCGGCCGATGCTTCTCGTCCACGGGTAGCAGCCGAGCAGGATGTTGTCGATCGCGGCCAGCTCCGGGTACAGCTGGCGGCGTTCGGGCACCAGGGTGAGGCCGTGCCTCGCGGCCCAGCGGACGTCGCCGTTGGGGGCGGACGTGCCGAAGATCTCCACCGCGCCGCGGCGGCGCACCATGCCGGTGACGCCCATCAGGATGCTCGACTTGCCGTTCCCGTTGGGGCCGGTGATCGCGCAGGCGTCGCCCTCGGCCACGGTGAACGTCGCGCTGTGCACCGCGACCACGTTCCCGTACGCGACCGAGAGGTTGGTAACGTTCAGCGCGGCGCGCCCCCGCGTGCGGGCGCCGCCCGTCCCGGCGCTGTCCTTGCCCGTGCGCCTGGCCCCCGCGCGGTCCGCGCCGCCGCTCATGACGCGGACTCTCTGGGTCTCAGCACCGCGCCCTCAGGCAGCGGCCGGACCAGTCGCTGGTAGACCGACAGCCAGCCGACCTCGCCGCTCGGCGGGTTCGCCTGCAGCGCGGCCTTGCGCCGGGTGAGCTCGTCGGCCGCGACGTCCAGGTCGGCGGTGCGGCCGGGCACGTCGATGCGGATCGTGTCGCCGTTTTCTACCAGTGCCAGCGGCCCGCCCTTTGCCGCCTCCGGGGACACCTCGCCGACCACGATGCCCTTGTTGACCAGGCCGGACAGCTGCCCGTCGGTGACGACCGCCACCTTGCCGGTCAGCCCGGCGCCATCCAGCGCGAACACGAGCTGGGAGGCCATGCCCATGCCGGGGGAGCCGGTGACGCCCTGCCCGCGCAGCACGACGACCTGCCCGGCTTCCACCTGCCCGCCGCGTACCGCGTCCAGGGCCTGCGCCAGCGAGTCGAACACGATGGCCGGGCCGGCGAAGTCGAGGCGCCGGTCGTCGGCGACCGCCAGCTTGACGATCCCGCCTTCGGGGCAGAGGCCGCCGCGGATCAGCACGATCGTGGGCCGCCGCCCGAGCGCCCGCTCCGGCGGCCGGATGACCTCCTCGTCCGCCACCGTGACGCCGTCCAGGTTCTGCGCGACGGTCTTGCCGGTGACGGTGCGGGCGCCTGTGTCCAGCAGGCTTTCCTCTCCTGGTGGCGCGGACCGGCCGGCGAGCTGCTTCATGACCGCGCGGGTGCCGCCGGCGTCCTCGAACTCCTCGATCGAGGTCTCGCCGTTGGGCCGGATGGCGGTCAGCAGCGGCACGTGGTCGGCGAGCCGCTCGAACAGCCGGTACACGTCCACGTCGCATTCGGCCTCGGCCGCGATCGCCTGCAGGTGCTTGACCGAGTTGATCGACCCGCTCACCGACAAGATCGCGGTGACCGCGTTGCGGAACGCGGCGGGCGTCAGGATGTCGCGCGGCTTCAGGTCCTCGGCGATCATCTCGACGATCCGCTCGGCGGCCTGGTCGACCGCCCGCCACATCGGCTCGCTGTTGGCCCGCACCGGCGTGCTGCCGGGCAGCGCCATGCCCAGGGCCTCGCAGGCCAGGTGCATCGTGTTGGCGGTGCCGATGCCGGCGCACACGCCCGGGCCGAGCACCGCGTTCTCGCTCATCCCGGTGAGCTCGTCCACGGACAGCCGCCCGTTGGCGACGTGGCCCGCGGCCAGGAACACGTCCTCGATGTCGCAGTGCCTGCCCTTGTAGGTGCCGCTCGGCTGGTAGCCGCAGGCGACGATGATCGTGGGGATGTTCAGCCGGGCGGCGGCCATCAGCTGGCCGGGGCCGGTCTTATCGCAGGAGGCCAGGCAGATCATGCCGTCGAGCAGCGCGCCTTCCACCTGGACCTCGATGTCGTTGGTGATCAGGTCGCGGGCCGACAGGATGTACCCGCCGCGATGCCCGGCGCTGGTGATGAAGTCGCTCGGCGCGGCCGTGCGCACCTCGAACCCGACGCCGCCGGCCAGCTCGATCGCGCGCTTGGCGCGGCGGGCGATCTCGTCCAGGTGGCTGAAGCAGATCGCCAGCTGCGACGAGGAGTTCACGATCGCGATCTTCGGCTTGACCATGTCCTCGTCCGACAGGCCGAGCGCGAGCCACATGGCCCGGCGGGTCGCCCACCGGGACGTGCCCGGCTCGTAGTTGCTACGCAGGTTCATGTTCTCCTCGCCTCTTTTCCACCGCCACAGTGCCGTTGCCCGCGTCGACGCGGACCCAGTCACCGGTCGCGATGGCCTCGCACGGGTCGGCGTCGAGATCGGTGACGGTCGGCACCCGGGTGACCACGGCACCCAGCGCCGACTTGGTGGAGATGCGGCCGATCACCATGCCTATTGGCGCGGTGCCGCTCAGCCGCGTCGTCTGGAAGAACCCCGACCAGCCGGACGACCCCTTGGCGCTGGGGAAGACGAGGATCTTGCCGCTGAAGCACACGCCGAAGAGCTCGTGCCTGGGCTCGATGATCACGCCGCGCATGGGGTCGATCCCGCCCCAGCCGGAGATGGGCTCGTGCGAGACCAGGGCCTCGCCCTCGACAACGCCGGGGACGACGGTTCTCCCGTGGAGGATGACGCCGCTCATCCCCTGCTCCCGTCATCGATAGCGTAATCGAATGCGATTCCGAATGTCAAGCGGTCGGCGAACATCAGGTCAGCCCTCCGTTCCAGCGGCCGGTGACCGCGGCGTCCACGCACTCCTCGAGCGTGCCGAACCAGGCCTCGATGCCGAGGATCGCGGGCAGGTAGTGCGCCTGCTTGGCGGAGTCGGTGGCGAACACCTTCGTGCCCTTCGGCGCGGCCCGTGACATCGCCGGGCAGGAGTCGGCCAGCAGCCGGGCGCCGGCCCGCTCGATCGTCTCGGTGTAGCCGCTGCGGTCCGCGATGTCCTTGAGCGCGCGCGGTGCCATCAGCCACAGTTCGGTGCTCGCGGACAGGCGCTTGCCATCGAGCAGGGCCGCCGTCTTGCGGATCTGGTCCACCGAGGCGTGCGGGCAGCCGAGCAGCACGAAGTCCACGTCGCCGGACGTGCCGATCTCGTTGAGCGTCTCGTAGACGGCGCGGCGCTCGGCCGGGCCGTAGCCGACTGGTTGCGGCGGCCTGCGGCCGCCGAACGCGGCCCCGAGCGCCGGCGCTTCCGGGGTGATGCCGGGGATGTGGTAGAGCTCGACGCCGCCCGAGGTGGCCGCCGCCGCGCCGAAGTGCTTGAGCTCGGTCAGGTCCGGCCTGCTGATGTCGCCGGTGATCACTGGGTGGTCCTCGCCGGCCACGCCGCCTGCGAAGTAGCCGAGCATGCCCCAGTCCTGGAAGTTGTCGACCCGGACGTTGACCTCGATGTGGTGCGTGCCGTGGCGGTTCTCGTCCCTGTGGTTGCCCCAGCACGGGATCTTGCCGGTCAGCGAGGCGGCGCCGGTGGAGGCGATGCCCTCGCAGTTCGTCCGCGCCCCGAGGACGGAGTTGGCGTAGATGACCGCTGAGGACTCCATCCACGCGCAGTGCTCGCCGCGCATCGGCAGGTTGCCGACCTGGTAGGGCGTGCAGGTGGCCAGGATGTTCACCCCGTGCCGCCCGTAGAAGGACTCGGCGCTGGCCTGCAGCTCGATGTTCTGCTTGGGGTAGGGGACGATGTCCAGCGCGTCCTGCCCGAAGCCGTGCTGCAGCTGGCAGGTCGGCACCCGCATGCTCGGGATTTCCAGGTCCTCGTCGCTGTCCAGGTTGATGACCGCGAACGCCTTGTCCCAGCCGCCTTCCCTGACGAGCCGCGCCTTGACCGGCGACGGCTGGGTCATCGTGCCCGCGACGTTGCGGACGTCGCACAGCCGCTCGGCGTCGAGCGCCTGGCCGTACCTGATCAGCAGGTCCATGGCAGCCGCGACCGCGGCGCCCTCGGCACCGTCGCGCATCGCCTTCTCGTCGTCGTTGAGGAACATCATCGGCTCCGTCCGTCGTCACCGAGGTTGGCCGCCAGCCGCTCGCGCAGCCGGCCGATGTCGATCTCGTGCACGCTGCCGGTCCCGTCGCCCGGGCGCCCCTTGCCGTCCGCCGCCAGGTCGAGCGCGTGCGCCGCGGCCGCGCCCATCGCCGAGCACGGCCCCATCACCCGCACGCTCGACAGCGCCGCCGCGTCGCCGTCCACGCACCGGCCGGCCGCCACGAGGTTGTGCGCGCCCGCCGGGGTCATCGACCGCAGCGGCACGTAGTGCACGTGGCCTGCGTCGAACATCTCCCAGACGTACCCGTCCGCCCGGTCGTGCAGCTCGATCGGCCAGGCGGTCCTTGCCACGGCATCGTCGAACCGGGTGCCGTCACGGACTTCGTCCACGGACAGCTGGTGGATGCCCTTGACCCAGCGGGTCTGCCGGCGGCCGGGGAAGCCGTAGGCGCGCACCCGGACCTCGCCGAACGCCTTCGGGAACTCGGCGCGCAGCAGCGCTATCGCGCGGTCTGCCTGGTCGCGGCCCTCGAACATCGCGCGCGCCGCGTCCACCGGGTCGAGCGGCGCGTCGATGTGCGTCACGTTCAGCACCGCGGTGCCGCGGCCGGGAAAGAAGAACGCCAGCCCGCCCCGCCGCAGCAGCCCGAATTCCTCGCCGCGCGCGGCGAAAACCGCGTCGATCTCGCCCATCTCAGGCTTGTGGTTCTCATCGAGGTTCTCCACGATGACCTGCTGGCTCCCGTAGATGGGACGTTCGGGCACCCAGCACGGCAGGCCGGCCTCCCACGTGAGCGCGGCGTCGCCGCTCGCGTCCACGTACCCCGCCGCCCGGACGCGGACGTTCCCGTACCGGGTGGCCAGCTCGATGCTCTCGACCCAGCCGTCGGCGATGGCGACCTCTCGCAGCACCGCGCCGGTCACCACCTGGATGCCGAGGTCGCGAACCGTTCGCTCCAGCCAGCGGCCCAGCGCCACCTCGTTGTAGAAGACGGTCGTCGTGTGCCCGTGGGAGAAGTGCAGGTCACCGGACGGGCCGAGCTCACGGAAAATGTCGTCGAAAACCCCGTGCGTCAGCTGGATGTAATCCGGCGCGTTGCCGAATACGCCGCAGAAAAGCCCGATCAGCGAATGGACCATCTGGCCGCCGATAAGCGGCAGCGAGTCCACGAGCACCACGCTGCGGCCCAGCCGCGCCGACTCGATCGCCGCCGTCGAGCCGGCGATCCCCGCGCCGACGACGCACACATCGGCGCCGACCTCATGGACTGTGCCGGCCGGCGGCCTGGTCACCACGTCCAGCTTCAGTTCGGTCAGCGCATGCGGCATGGGGCTCCTGTCCGGGCGCCGAATGCACGCATATGCATGGCGCGTAACGTCAGCGAAAAGCGGGGGTAACAGCAGTGCCTTTCCATGACGGTAAAATTCGGGACAGGATGGCCGCAAACAAAAGATGCTGCTGTCCCGCATAAACGCGGCTTATGCGGACCCGGCCGGGGGGCCGGGATCACGGGCGGCGGGCGGTTTCCACGATGAGACGGCGCAGCCAGGCATGCGCGGTGTCCTCCTCGTATTGCCTGTGCCACCACAGCGCCTCCACGATCGGCTCGGGGTCGCCGGGGCATTCGAGCACCCTCAGGTTCATCTGTGCGGCGAGCCTGGTGGCCAGGCGCTCCTGCATGAGCGCCACCCGGTCGGTGCCGGTGACAAAGTACGGCACCGACAGGTAGCTCTCCACCCGGACCGCGATCCGGGGCTGGATGTCGAGCAGCGCCAGCTGGCGCATGACGGGCACCGAGGGCGGGTTCGGGTTGCTGCGGTAGTAGGGAGCCACCCAGGGCAGCCGCGCCATGTCCCGCAGCCGCAGCTGTCCGGCGTCCAGCGCCGGATTGTCGGCGTCCACCAGGCACACCCACCGGTCACGGAAAAGCTCAGCAGACCTCGTCTCGGGCAGCGTGAACCCGTGCGTGGGCGGGGCGACCATCCCGTCGACGAACCTGATGCCCTCCGCGTACTCGGTGCTCAGCGACTCCCGGACCAGCCGGACGTGCAGCCGGGCGCGCGGTGCCGCCTTGCTGATGGCCCGGGAAAGCGCCTCGCCCATCACCATGATCGTGTAGTCCGCCATGACGAGGGTGAACTCGCGTTCCGACGTGGCCGGGTCGAAGTCCGTGCTGGCGGCGAACAGCCGCTCCGCGGCGGCGCACACGCCTTCCACCTGCTCGGCGAGTTGCGCGCCGAGCGCGGTGAGCACGTACTCCCCGTGCTCGCGCACTAGCAGTTCGTCGCCAAAATGCCGCCGCAGCCTGGCCAGCGCCGCGCTCGCCGCCGGCTGGGTGACGCCCAGCCGCTGCGCCGCGCGCGTGACGCTACGCTCCCGGACCAGTTCCCGCAGCGCAACGAGCAGGTTCAGGTCGAGATTGGCCAGATGGGCGACAGGTCGCGGCATGGTGTCCCTATCCAACGTCGTGTCAGGCCCGCTGACAAGATCTCGCGGTCGCATCTTGACGCTGCTGTTACGACAGCCCCGCCGGGCGTTCCAACAGGCCCCGGGTTCCACCGCCCGAGCGCCCCGCGGCCGCCTCGCCCTTCCGCTCCATCCCCGGCACCCGACTTGCCCGGATTGCGTGGTCGGTCCCCATTGCCGCGTTCCCGAGGGACCGGGACGCGGTCGCCGTTGCCTGAGGGGTCCGGGACGTGGTCGCCGGCCCCGGATTAGCGGCGGGGCCCACAACGCCAGCCCTAGTGTCGGTGGGGCCCCCATCACCAAGAACGGCGCCAACCCTAGTGTCGGTGTCGGTGTGGGCCCCCACCACCAACGGGGCGAACCCGCCGGCGCGCAGGCCCCAACGCCAGCCACTGCCCCAGCCACGTCGGGAGTTTGCGTTCTTGCGCTGTAATGATGTAATCAATGTATGGAGGAGAAGGAATCTCTCGACGCCTACTCGCAGCTCGTGGCGGGCGTGGCCGAGCAGCTCACGCCGAAGGTCGCGAGCCTGCGAGTGCCCCGGCGCGGGTCGGCGGAAAGCCTCGGCTCAGGGGTCGTGTTTACGACGGACGGGTTCCTGCTCACGAATGCGCACGTCGTCGGCCAGGCGACCGGCGGGACGGCGGCGTTCTGGGACGGGACCTCCGTGCCGTTCCTGGTGGTGGGCGCGGACCCGTTGTCCGACCTGGCGGTGCTGCGCGCGAGCGGCGATACGCCCGCGCCTGCTGTCCTCGGCGAAGCCGATCACCTGGTCGTGGGGCAACTGGTCGTCGCCGTCGGCAACCCGCTCGGGCTGGCGGGATCGGTAACCGCGGGCGTGGTCAGCGCCCTCGGCCGGTCGCTGCCGGCGGGCCAGCACGGGCTGATCGAAGACGTCATCCAGACCGACGCCGCGCTCAACCCGGGCAACTCAGGCGGCGCGCTCGCCGACGCCCGCGCCCGCGTGGTCGGGATCAACACCGCCGTGGCCGGGGTGGGGCTCGGGCTCGCGGTCCCGGTCAACGACACGACCCGCCGGATCGTGTCAGCGCTGATGCGCGAGGGGCGAGTGCGGCGGGCTTACCTCGGGCTCGTCGTGGCGCCTGCGCCGGTCGCCCCCGCGTGGCGGCCCCGCCTCGGCGGCCGCGCCACCGGGCTGCGGGTCGCGTCGGTCGTGGCCGGCGGACCGGCCGAACGGGCAGGGCTGCGCGCCGGGGACCTGCTCCTGACCGCCGGCGGGCACGCGGTCGCGACCGCCCAGGACCTGCAGCGGCTTATGTTCGCCGAGTCCATCGGGCGTCCGCTGGCGATCACCGTGATGCGGAATGGGGCGCTCGTGGACGTCATCGCAGAGCCTTCCGAACTGGTAGCCGCTTAGCCGGGGCCGGGGGTCAGGGGCCGGGGGTCAGGGGTCGGCGGGCGTTGCGGCCTAGCCGCACTGCCGGGGAGTTGAGGTCCGGGGGCAGTGGTCAAGGACCGTCGGCGGCGTGTCCTGGTGATTGGGCCAGCTGCGCCAACGGCCCGGCTGTATCGGGCCAGCTGCGCCAACGGCCCGGCTGCCTTAGCTCCCCGGCATCGGGGCCAGCCCACGGCTCTGGTAGGGGTGATGACGGTGGTCACTTCGGTGATCGGCGTGCAGCTGGCCGGGCCGGCACGGCGATCTGGCCGGCCGGGTCCGGGGTGCCGGGGAGGATGTCGCGGGGGCCGGTGACCGTGAGCTGGGCGGTTTGACGGCGATCTGGCAGCCGGCAGCGCCCGCATCTGCTGCCTGACTCCTTCGGGGTCCGTTGAGCGCAGCAGACTCCGGTCCCGGCCGGCCGCCCGGACGCGGACAGCGCCTTCACCGGCCTGGCGGCGGCCCGCCGCCGCAGGTCCCGCAGCGCTTAGAGGCCCGGGAGCACCGCAGCCAGCGCATCAGTCAGCTTTGCCCAGACCCCGCGATACCCCCCTGGGGGAACAACGCCAGCGCCAGCACGAAGCAACCGAAGTCCCCAAAGGCACGGTCATCTTGGCCCGCACCCGTCTCACCGGACCCCCGCCGCCATATCCGGCAAATACCCCTCCGCTAAGCCGCCTGACAACAGGCCGCAACCCCTAACTCCCCGGCATTGCGCCTAGGCGGCGCTGGCGGGCCTGCGGCAAGCCTGGTCGAGGAAGCTGCCGATGTCGCGCCGGCTGGCCAGCCGGACAAACCGCAGGTGGGCGTTGGCCGGGTCGTTCGCGGCGGCGGAATACCTGGCGCGGTACTCGGCGTGCTTGTGCCAGGCCCAGGAGATGACCGACTCTTCTGGGTTCCAGCTGAGGAGATTCGCCCAGCGCTCGCGGTTGCCGTTCCACAGCTCCTGACGTCCGGCCACCCGCCGCAGCGTCCGCCAGGTGACCTGCCGCATCACGACGGCCTTCGGCAGGTCGAGCCACACCACGGTGTCCGCGCGCGCCCAGACGAGCGGCTGCACCGCGCTGTAGTTACCGTCGATAACCCAGCCATCCGCGGTCGCCTTCGTCGCGACGATCCGCCGGAATTCCTCCCTCGGCAGTGGCTCCCAGCCGTGCTGGTGGTTAACCCCGTCGAGTTCCAGGTACGGCACGCCCAGGATCGCGGCTAGCCGACGGGCCAGCGTGGACTTGCCAGAGCCTGAGGTTCCGACCACCGACACCCGTCGCACGACGTCGGAACCTAACACGCCGCCCCACGGTGACGCCATTCGTTTTTCCCCGCGGCTCTCCCCTGGCGTGTCCGCCAGGCGCAGCGTCCCCGTCCGGCACCGGTGCCCGTCGGCCGCGTTCCGGTCGCACGGCCGGGCATTATGCCGCATCCGGGCCCAGCTGGCAAGGCGTTGTCCACAGGTCGTGGACAAATCGGACAGGTTATCCACAGGGTGCGGATGGCGCTTACCCGGGCGTTGGGCGGTCCGGCACGGTGAAAGTGCACACCGGCCGGCGGGTGCCGGACGCGTGCGACAGCGGCTGAGCAAGTTCAACAAGGAGAACGGCGATGAGCCAGACTAACTACATCGTGCTGTCGGGGTACGTGACGGCGGAGCCCAAGCTGAGTTTCACCAAGTCGACGAGGACGCCGGTCACCCGCATCCGGGTGGGCTCGACGCCCCGCAGGCTGGATCGCCAGACGGGGGAGTGGCGCGACGGCGAAACCTCCTACTACAACGTGACCTGCTGGCGCAAGCTCGCCGAGAACGTCACGGGATCCCTGCGCAAGGGGGACATGGTTCTCGTCCGCGGCAGGTTCCGCACCAGGACCTGGGTGGACGAACAGCAGCACACCAGGGTCGAGCTCGAGATCGAGGCCGAGTCGGTGGGGCACGACCTGTCATTCGGCTGGTCGCACTTCAACCGGGGAGTGCACGTGCCGGCGAGCGCGTCGCGTGACCTCGCGAACGGTGAGGCGATCCGGCATGACATGGCGCCGGACGAAGACCTGGAAGATGGCGAGTTTCCCGGCAGCCCGGACGACTACGGCAGCCTGCCCGGCGACGAGGGTTACGACGGAGGTCTTGCGGCAGGACCGGCGGCGGACCGCCCTGACGACCCGCCAGCGCCGCAGTATGCCGGCGAGGGCCAGTCCGCCGATGACAGCCCCTTCGCCGACCTGGCCGGGGATTTCAGCGAGCCGGCCCGCGAGCCTGCGCCGCTGTAAGGACGCAGCACCCCGAAGGCGCATTACCAGGGTGCCGCACGCAGCAGAAGATTACTAGGGGCAACTAATCGGCTACGCGCGGCACCCAACATGCGGGTTCTGCACACAGCGCGCACGGGATGCATCTATTGTGTTACCTAGAGTTACCTGCAGCGCTGGGCGGAATCGGACGTCGGGGAAGTCATGGCAGCGACAGGCGGAGGCATGTCAGCAGTCCAGGACGTGATTAGACAGCGGCAGCGCGGGTTCCGGCGGTTCGTCCGCTGGCCGTGGTACTGGCCGCTGCTCACGCTGCCGCTGCCGCTGATCGGCTACCTATCCGCGGTGCTGCTCGCCTATCTGGTCCTGGCGGGGTGGGAACTCGGGAAGACGCCGCTGCGCGCGGGGGACATACTGCTGTTCGTCGCGCTGATGGGCTGCGGCGCGGTGTGCATCGAGGCGACCAGGCGGCTTGGCCAGCCCACCGGCGTTTCGAGGGACCTGCTGTCCGCGTGGTGGCTGCCGGTGGCGCTCCTGCTGCCGCCGTTCTACGCGCTGGCCGCGCCCGCCGTGCTGGGCCTGCTGCTCTTCCTGCGGGTGGGCCGCACTCCCGTCTACCGGCGGGTGTTCAGTTCGGCGGCTCTGGGGCTGGCCGGGGCCTGCGCGTCCATCCTGTTCCGGTGGCTCACCCCCATCGCGCAGCAGGGCGAGGCGAGCCGCTGGCTGACGTACGCGCCGCCGCACGTGTGGTTCACCAGGCCGCAGCAGGCGGCGGTCGCGGTGGCGTGCGCCATCGTGTTCGCCGTGGTCAACACCTGCCTCGTCGCGGTCGCCGCCCGGCTCGCCGAGCCCAGCGCCAAGCTGGCCGACATGTTGTGGGACCGCGAGCGGATGCTGCTTGACCTGGCCGAGACGTGCGTGGGCATCCTGGTCACGATCGCGTGCGCGCTCAGCCCGCTGCTGCTGTGCGTCGCGCTGCCGCCCGTGGTCCTGCTGCAGCGCAGTCTCATGCACCAGCAGCTCAAGGCGGCGGCGCGGACGGACGCCAAGACCGGACTGCTGAACGCGGTCGCGTGGCAGCGCGAGGCCGACGTGGAGATCGCGCGGGCACAGCGCGCCGGCGCGCCGGTCGCGGTGCTGCTCGCCGACGTCGACCACTTTAAGAAGGTCAACGACACGCACGGCCACCTCACTGGCGATGAGGTGCTGCGCGCGCTCGCCGCCGAGCTGCGGCAGCAGGTCCGCGAGTCCGACCTCGTCGGCCGGTTCGGCGGCGAGGAGTTCGTCATCGTCCTCCCGAAGACCCAGGCCGAAGAGGCATGCCGGATCGCCGAACGGCTCCGCCGCGGCGCGAGCGCGCTCAAGGTCCCGGTGGGGGACACCGCGGTGTGCGTCACGATCTCGATCGGGGTGGCGGTGCTCGGCCGCCACGGCAATGACCAGTTCGAGCTGCTTGCAGCCGCCGACCTCGCCCTGTACCGCGCCAAGAACACCGGGCGGGACCGGGTATGCCTGTACGACCCGGCCGACGCCGCGCCCGACACCAGCCACTGACGGGAAGCCTCTAGGCTTGAGGACATGCCGGAGTTCATTTACACCCTGCGCGGTGTCCGCAAGGCGCACGGCGACAAGGTCGTCCTCGACGACGTCACGCTGAGCTTCCTGCCAGGGGCGAAAATCGGTGTCGTCGGACCGAACGGCATCGGCAAGTCCACCCTGCTCAGGATCATGGGCGGGGTCGAGCCGGTGTCCAACGGCGAGGCCCGGCTGATGCC
>JASHPP010000355.1 GCA_030038035.1 Trebonia sp. | reverse complement strand
TGCTACTGCCGGGCCTGCGCCGAATTTAGAGGCTATTACGATGGGAGTGTTTTCAGGTTCATCGCTGAAAGCACGCGGATCTGGTAGTAGCGGACCGCACAGGGAAGCGCGTCACGAACTGCTTGCGCATTGACTTCAATGTATTCGGGTCGCTCGTCCGACATCCAGAATTTGTCGAGGCGTAGGCCCACGTCGAGTGCATGTTCGAGTTGGGGAAGAAGCGAAGCAGCAAGATTTTGAAGTCTTTCGCTTTGAACGAGCGGGCTCCGAAGAACAAGATCGAGGTAGCAACCGTACAAGAGAACCTGTGTCACAAGGGCACGCCAGAATACTGGCCGGCGTGCCGGAGTAAAATCATCGAGTAGCGCTGTGATGGAGCTCAGCCCAGGCTTGTCGTGCCTAACGTCGATGTCTGCAAGAACCGTCCTGAATTGAGAAAAGGTCAGCAAACTGCCCGGCAGGTCCGTTGTGGCGCCCGTTTTGAGATCACTCGGCGTGCTGCCAAGTAGCGCGTCGGCAGCCTCATCTACCTGGCATGGCTGCAGCTCTTCATCGCGGATATCTATGTGGTCACCAGAAAGTTCAGTGTAAATCGAGGCAATACTTGAAGAGTCTGCTAGCACTCTATAGGCAGCCTTCATCAATCCATACTCGATCGAGACCTGCGGTTCCAGATACATATCGGCAAGCGTAAGATTGCGGTCAAGCATCCGGACAAGGGCAGCAGGGGCGAGGATCTCGTAAACGGTCGCTGCCTGTGGCAGCGAGCCCGTTTCAGGGGCCACGAGTGACAGCATGGAGATCCGACGAAGCGCCTGGCCGATGAGATCAATAAGCTGGAATTTAATAGGTTCATACGCCGAGTACAAGCGTTTCCGGGCCTCGTACTCGTAGTCACGCCGCGCCTTTCTTACATCACGCTCTTCATCAAGTTCGCTCTGGACGCGAGCGAGCCGGCGGGCATAGAGGGCGCTCACGACCGCGCCGATGGTGGCACCGAGGACCCCGATGATTGCGACTATAATCGCCGCGGTCATGTCACCTCCCGATTTGAAGGCACCCTGAAAATTTGAGTCTGCATCGGAGGATCCGCAACCGTTCCTCTCGCTGAGCATCCTGGCACAACCAGCCTTTACCCGGCCAGGATCACCGTCAAGGTCGGGGCCGCTAGCGCGTCCGGTCATGGGCACGCTGAACATCGTCGTGCCATGACTGTGCTGCGCACCACCTTGCGGGAATTCGCCGTCTGCAGCGGACTCCGGCGTTCTGACTGTGATTCTGCTCGGTAAACCTGACCGCAGTTGCCTGTCGGTGCTGACCGCGGTCTTTGCTTGGGGATTTTGATGTTCGTCAGGTGTGACCGCACGGTCGACCAGCCCGGTCAGACGGCATGAATGACCAGGGTTAGGGCCACACCACCCCTTTGCCGGACCACGTGACCCCTTCGTGGCGGCACAGGCAGAAGGGATGTCCGACGGGGTCGGTGTACACCTGCCAGCCGTAGCCCTCGGGTCCGATGAAGTCCTTGTGCAGTGTCGCGCCGAGCTTGACGACGCGGCGCTGCTCGGGCTCGATTTCGTCCACTTCGAAGTCGAGGTGGTACTGCTTGGGGTGTTCGCCGTCGGGCCATCGCGGAGGACGGTAGTCCTCCACCCGCTGGAAGGCCAGATCGACCTCGCCGACGGTGATGCCCGCGAAGTTGTCGGAGCTGCCCTCGATAATGGCATGGCCTGTCACCTGGGAGTAGAAGGCGGCTAGCTTCATCGCGTCCGGGCAGTCGATGATGAAACCCAAGAGTTGCAGCATCAGGCGATCGTGCCACAGAGCAGGGCGTAGCCGATAGCGCCCTGCGCAGTGCAGCGTCTAGTCGTCCGGTGCCATGCGTCCGCCCCGCCGCACTCTGAATCTGACACCTTCCTCCGCCGTGACCAGGAAGAACCGAAGCTGTCGCCAGCAGCCTCACACGAGCACAGACAGGGCGACCGCGGTCACATCTCGCGATCACCGTCTTCTTCGAATGGAGCCGTCCCACCTCGTATCCGGGCTTGGTCCCGGCTGGGCTCAGGCTGCGTGAGGGGCTATTTCCACTCAGCCGCTCCGGGCGCCGGGCTGCGAGCCGGTCAGGGCTGGATGTTCTCCAGATCCTCCAGCAGACTTGGGTGAGTTGGCTCCCAGCCGAGCGTCTGCCGGGTGTGGGCGCTCGATGAGGGCTGGTCGGTCGCGAAGATCGGGCCGAGCGGGCCGAAGGTCTCCTGCGGTGTCGCTTCGACCGGGAGCCCCAGCCGTCTGCCGATGACGGTGGCGATGTCGAGCACGGGGTCGCCCTGGTCACTCACGGCGTGCCACGCGGTCCCGGCCGGCGCATTCTCCAGGACCAGCCGGAAGAGGACGGCCGCGTCAAGCGCGTGTACGGCCGGCCAGCGTTGGGCGCCGTCGCCCGGATAGCGCGACACTCCGGTGCGGCGTGCCATTTCGGTCAGCAGGCCGGCGAATCCGCCCCTGCCCTCGTTATGGACTGTGCGCGGCATGCGGACAGCTGCGCTCCTGACTCCGCGGGCGGCCAAGTCCAGGACCGCTGTGACAGAGCGGCTGCGGCCGCCGACCGGCCCGCTGGTCGGCAGCGGGTCGGCCTCGGTGGAGGCGCGGCCTGGGACGTAGGGCGTGCCCGAGACTGTGATGAGGGGGCGGCCGCTGCCGGTGAGCTCCTCGCCAAGGGCTGCAAGTGCGGCGCCCTCTTCACCGATCGCCGCTGCCAGGGCTGCGGGGCTGCTGAAGTCATTGGCAAAGGCCAGGTGGATGACCCCGTCAGCCTTAGCGGCGCCGGCGCGGAGCGTGCCCAGGTCGGCGAGGTCGCCGCGAATGGTCTGCGCGCCGGCGGACTCGAGGGCAGTCCCGGACGAGTCGGAACGAGCGAGGGCGAGGACGGTGTGGCCATTGCCGAGTAGCTCGGCGATGACGGCGGAACCGATCAGCCCGCTGCCGCCCGTGACGAAGACCCGCATGAGGTTCTCCTCAGAAGTGATGAGATCATTGTCCCATCACTATAACAGGACGACGGGACAAAGGTCGCATCACCTAGTATGGGCTCATGGCTCGATGGGAACCTGGCGCGCGGCAGAGGATGGTCCTGGCTGCTGTGGATCTGTTCACCGAGCAGGGGTACGACGCCACGACGGTCGCGCAGATCGCTGCGCGCGCAGGGGTCACCAAGAGCACCTTCTTCCGGCACTTCCCCGACAAGCGTGAGCTCCTCGTGGCGGGGCAGGAAGTGTTGAGCCGGCTGCTGGCCGAGGGGATCGCCGAGGCACCGCAGACCGCCAGCCCGCTCGAGGCGGTCGCGGCCGGGCTCGAGCGGGCGTCGAGCGTGATGGGCCCGATGAACCGCGAACTCGGCGCCCGCCTGAAGGCAGCAATCGCAGCCAGCGCCGAGCTACAAGAGCGCGATGCCCTCAAGAGCGTGGGCCTCGCGGCAGCCATGACCGATGCTCTCAAGGCACGGGGCGTGCCAGACCCGATCGCGCACCTTGCGAGCGAGATAGGCGTCTTGGCGTTCAAACGTGGCTACTCCGAATGGCTGCAGGCCGACCACGACACCGAGGGCGGGCTGGCGCCTTACACCGCCGCTGCCCTCAAAGACCTACGGGCAGCGAGTGCGTCGCTCAGCTGAGCAGGTCTCACCCTCGCCACCAGTGCTCGCGTGTCACCTGGACAGCTATCTCGCTAGTGGCGCCCGCCATGCCCGGACGCAGGCCGCGCATGTCCCTAAGTTGCGGTGACCTTTTAGCCTTGACCAGCTCACATGCTTAAGCAAGGGGCGAGATCACGAATGGTTTACTCGGCTAGCCCGGCCTGACTTGTGACAACCCAGCGCGTAGCCGTGTTCCAGCACGGTGCGGAGATAGTGCCGACCCGTATCACGGCCACCCTGCCCGCGAAGTCGCGTCCTGGAAAGCATCCCAGCGGTTCGGGCGACGGCACAACCACCAGCTCACCCGGCCCGCTCGGCCCCGATCGCGTCGAGGTCGCGTACGGCGTAGCGGAGGTGCTCCCATTCCTCGTTGAGGATCACGTGCAGGCAGGAACGGACGGTCTCGGGGCGTGTGGGGTCGTGCGGGTTCTCGCACGGCGCGGCCAGCACATCCGGCGTGACGGTGGCGAGGAAGTCGCGCACCATCGCGACCCGGCCCGCCCGGACCTCCAGCACCTCGGCGTACGACGGTGGGGTCGTCGCGAAGACCGTCCGGGTCTTCGGCGCGCCGGCCGGCCCGGCCGGGGTAACGGCGGTTGAGCTCGGCCTCGACGAACGGGATCACGTCCACGCCGTTGACGCGCAGGAAGCCCCCGCGGTCGCAGAGAAACGGATCATCGATGTCCGCGCCTTCCGCATTGACACCGCGCATCACGACACCGGACAGGTCGGCTTCGACGAACCGGGCGCCACGCAGGTCCACGCCGGCGAACTCCGCTGCCTGCAGCTTGTCGGACCGGGTGAAAGGTAGCCATGACCTCTCCTCCGCCAGTGGCCTCGGCGAGACTGATCTCGCATGCCGCTGTCAGCAATTCCAGCTGATTCGTACCAGTTCGCTATTGCGTGCGAGTCTAGATCGCTGGGCACCCGGTGAGGTCCGTGCACGGTCACGCCGTCGGACCGGAGCCGGTGATGAACAGCAATTTCCGCGGCGACCAGGCCCCGGGCACGTTGCAATGGACCCCGCCCAGCGGGCCCGCATCGCCGAGATCCGCGACAACCTGACCGCCCGCATCGCCGAAGCCGAACGCGAAGGCTGGCTCGGCGGAGCCGAAGGCCTGAAAATCAGCCTCGCCGGTGCCGAAGACAAGCTCGCCCAGATCGACCGCCGGACCCGCCCCGCCGCCATCATCGAGCTCGGCATGCCCGCTCCCGCCCGGCAAGCCTGAACAGCAACCGCCAGTCCGATTTAAGCCCGATTTGTCAAGTTCAGAGAATGCCGCGGACAGGGCATGTGTCCGGACCACTGCGGCCTCGACAGCCACGTCCGTAAAGTTTCCGCGGAAACGCTCGCTTCTGCCGCTTTCCGCTCAGGGACACATGCCCCTCTGTTCGAGGTGCGACGGCTCCCCTTGAGCAACATCCCCGCAACGAAGAGTTCCGTCAGGCTCACCGGCAGGTCGCGCTGGCAAGCCAGTAGCGGACTGGTCCGCAGTGCGCTCTCTGTCATCGACGATGCGGGAGGGGTGCTGGTGCCTCCTCGCGCTCTGGTCGGGTGGGGGCTTCCCCCGGCCGCTAGCCGCCCGAACCAGGCTGGCGATGAGACCGGCAGGAACAAGCGGAGTGAAGTCTGTGTTGTGTTTTTTGTGTTTTAGATACAAAATGAGGGTGTGGACATGACTGACCTGATCCCCACTGGAGAAGCGGCCCGGCTGCTTGGCTGCTCGCGCCAGCATGTGGTGGACCTGTGCGAGGAAGGCAAGCTACCAGTCGTGCGGAAGGGCGGATCGCATCGGTATGTGAACCGCTCTGATGTGCTCGCATTGCTCGGTCAATCTCGGACGCGTGACCAGGAGCAGTCTCGCTGGCTGCATGGAGCGATCGTCGGGCACCTTGTGACCGAGCCTGATCTTGTCCTTGCGCGGGCGCGCGAGAACCTCGACCGTTTCAGCAAGGTCCACGCGGGAACGATGGCGGAACACTGGTTGGATCTATGGCGTCTCACCCTGAACTCCGGGCCGGATCACGTCCTTACCGTCCTGGTGTCCGATGCTCCTGAGGCGACAGAGTTGCGGCAGAATAGCCCGTTCACCGGCATCCTGTCAGAGGAGGAACGCAAGAGGGTCCTTGACTCGTTCCGTAAGCACTGGCACTCGGAGCATCCCCGTGACACGTGAGCAGTTGGAGCATGTTCTTCGCGCGGTGTCCCGCATAACCGAAGATCCTAACGTTCTGGTGATTGGCAGCCAGTCCATTCTGGGCAGCTACTCTGAGCACGAGTTGCCGCCCGAGGCGACTGGCTCGATGGAGGTGGATACCGCCTTCTTCTCTGACCCTGACGAGACCAAGTCGGGTCTTGTCGACGCGATGATTGGCGAGCTCTCACACTTCCACAACGAGTTTGGATACTACCCCCAGGGCGTCAGCGTCAGCACGGGTGTGTTTCCGGCGGGTTGGATGGATCGCCTCGTTACCTACGAGACCCCGGGATCTTCGCCAGGCCGGGGGCTGTGTCTAGAGCCGCACGACTGCGTCTTGGCCAAGCTTGTCCGGTTCGAGAAGAAGGACCAGGACTTCGCCGCCGCGCTAGTCAGGGAAAACCTGGTAAATCTTGACATTCTGGCCGATCGAGTGGGAACGCTTCCCGCTCATCCTGCGATCGTCGAAAACATCCGGAAATGGATCGGCACCATGAAGGCTAGGCAACGAGTGAGAGAGCCCTAACCTTGTCTCACAGATATCAGAAGAGACTAGAGGGACCGGAACAGGCCAGCCGATACAAATCCGCCGCCACCGCGGTCTCTATCAACGCAGATGAGCCGACGACGGAACTCAACTGATTTACCGCTCATGCCGCGAGGTGAGCGCGAAAACCCGCGCCGTGATCGCGGGCGGGATCATAGAGCACAAGAGTATGCCACGTCCTGCATGAATATGCGCGCAGCTGACATGCTCATTCCAGCAGAAGAGGGCCGCGGGCCCACGATCTTCGGGGCGGTGGCGCAGACGAGCTTATTCTGCGTCCCTGAACTGACGGTTGCGAAGGCCGCGGTGGGCGGGCCATGCTCCGCCCAAGGCGGTCAGCCGGGCAGTTCGAAGTCCCAGATCGAGACCGCGGGCAGGCCGACGAAGGCGGCGCGGTTGGCCTCGGGAACGATGTCCGCGGCGGGGGTGACCACGGCCGCTTCGGTGAGCGGCGGCTCCGCGAGGCCGCGCAGCCGCAGTCCGGCGGCGTTCGCCGCGCTGATGTACTCAGACGGCAGGTGGCAGTGCAGGCGCATGAACCCCCGCTGGCCGTCCGCGCCGGGGAACTGGGCCTGCCAGCCGAGGGTTACCAGGAACGGGTGGACGTCGCTGACGACGAGCCGGCCGCCTGGCCGCAGCACGCGCGCGAACTCCCGCAGGGCAGCGGAAACGCCGGGGATGTGCACGAGGGCAAGCGCGCACACCACGGCGTCCACCGAGTCGGCGGGGAGCGGCAGCGCGGTCAGGTCACCCGCGCGGAAGTCGGCGCCCGGCAGCTTCTCGCGGGCTATGTCCAGCATGGCGGCGGAGACGTCCACGCCGATCACCGCGTGGCCGCGCTGGGCGAGGATGGCGCTGTAGCGGCCGGTCCCGCACGCGGCGTCCAGTGCGGTGCCGGGCGGGATGGTGTCGATGAGCGCGCGCATCGGCGGTTCCTCGATGGGGAAGAGCCGCAGCGGCTGGTCATAGGTCGCCGACCATTGCCGGTACCCGCTCTGCACGGTGTACTCCGTGCCCACGGGCGCCCGCAGCCGGGTCCCGCGGTCAAGCTGGCCGAGCACGTCACGGATCTCGGCGGCGCGCGCGGCGCGGCCGTCGGCGTCACCCGTGAACGCCTGCCGCATGAGCGCCACGCCTGCCACGGCGATGACGTACTCGCCGAGCGTTGGTCCGGACATCACGGTCTCCCTTCAGCCGACGGACGCGAGGGCGGCGGCCCGGGACGCGAGCGAGCGTCCCCTGATGAGATCGGCGGCCTTCTCCCCGATCATGATCGCTGCCGCATTGGTATTCGTTGATGTTATCGACGGCATGACCGACGCGTCGGCGACGCGCAGGCCCTGCAGGCCGTGCACCCGAAGCTCCGGGTCGACGACGGCGTCGTCGCCGACCCCCATCCGGCAGGTGCCCACGGGGTGGCAGAACGTGCTCACCGCCTGCCTGACGAACGCGGCCAGCCCCTCGGGTCCCGCGCTCTCGATCCCCGACATGTCATCCCGGCCCCGCCAGTCGGCGAACGCCGGCTGGGTGCGCAGTTCGAGGGCCTTCCGCACACCCCGGACGAGCATCTCCAGGTCGTGGCCCTGGTCGAGGTAGCCGGGATCGATCACCGGCCGCTGCCGCGGGTCGGCTGAGGCCAGCGACAGCCTGCCGCGGCTGACGGGGCGCATGTGCCCGACCGCGAACGTGTAGGCGTTGCCGGCCGCCTGCTGCCACGGGTTGACGAACGGCACGTGGACCAGGCAGGTCATCAGGTCGGGCCCGGGCAGGGCGGCGTCGCTGCGCCAGTAGAGCACCGCCTCGCCGAGGTTGCCCGTGCCGGCAGGAATCGGCCGACGGGCCTCGACGCAGATGCCGCACAGCAGAATATGGTCGTGCAGGTTGCGGCCGACCCCCGGCAGGGCGGCGACGGTCTCGATGCCCAGGTCCGACAGCGGAGCGGGGTCGCCGATCCCGGAGAGCATCAGCAGCCGCGGCGAGTCGATCGCGCCGGCGCACAGCACCACCTCGGCGCCGGCGCGCGCCCGCAGCAGCCTGCCGCCGCGGCGGTACTCGACCCCGGTGCAGCGCCCGTTCCCGACGAGCAGCCGGTGCACGAAGGCCCCGGTCGCCACGGTCAGGTTCGGCCGGGACAGCGCCGGGCGCAGGTAGGCGTCGGCCGTGGTCTGGCGGTGGCCGACGGCGATCGTCATGTCGTGCAGGCCGGCGCCGTCGAGCTCGCGGCAGTTGAAGTCGTCGCGGAGCGGGTGGCCGGCCTCCCCGCACGCCTCGACGAACGCCAGCGTCAGCGGGTGCGGGCGCGCGGTCGGCCCGACCGCGAGCGGGCCTCCCCTGCCCCGGTAGCGCGGGTCCCCGCGCGGGACGTCCTCCATCCGCTTGAAGTAGGGCAGGACCTGGTCATAGGACCAGCCCGGGTTCCCGGCGTAGGCCCAGGAGTCGAAGTCCGTGCGATGCCCCCGCAGGAACGCCATCGCGTTGATGCTGTGCGAGCCGCCCAGGCCCCGGCCGCGGGGCATCGCGTGCGCGTGCCCGGTCCCCCGCTGCACGGTCGTCTGGTACGCCCAGTCCCGCTCGGTCCCGCTGAGCGCGGGCCATTCCGGCGGGTCGCGGACGAGATCGGGCAGGCCGTCGCCGCCGGCTTCGAGCAGGAGCACGGTCCTATCCGGGTCCTCGCTGAGCCGCGACGCGATCACGCAGCCCGCCGACCCGGCGCCGATGACGATGTAGTCGTTCGAAACAGGAGTCATCGTGGTCCCCCTACCACTCTCGATCCTCGTTCGTAACGAACATCATTCGTCAGGAACACCGTTCTGTCAAGTGCTATGCTCGCGGACGTGACCGAGCTCAGCGAACCGCGCAGCCGCCGCGACCGCCCGGCGAAGCAGCCGCTGTCCCGTGCGGTGATCGTCGACGCGGCCCTTGAGCTCGTCAGGCAGGACCGGCTCGACGCGGTGACGCTGCGCAGCGTCGCCGAGCGCCTCGACACCGGGCCCGCCTCGCTGTATGTCTACGTCGCCAACCGCGAGGACCTGCTCGAGCGGATGCTTGACCGGGTGCTCTCGCAGGTTCCCGCGGTCACCGTCGACCCGGCGCGCTGGCACGAGCAGCTCACCGCCCTGTTCACGGCCACCCTGGACGCGCTGTGCGGGTACCCGGGGATCGCCCAGGTCGCGCTCGGCTCGATCCCGGTCTGGCCCTCCGCGCTGGCCATCACCGAGACCGCCCTGGCGCTGCTGCGCGCCGGCGAGATCCCCGACCTGGCCGCCGCCTGGGCCGTCGACGCCCTCTACCTGGTCACGGTCGCGACCGCCGTCGAGCAGGGCATCGCCGGCCAGCGCACGCCCACCGCGCCGCACCACAAGTCGCTGGCCGCCAGCTACACCGACCCCGTGCGCGACATCTACGCCGCCCTGCCCGCCGACCGCTACCCGAACATCACCGGCATGGCGGTCACGCTGACGGAAGGCGATACCGCCGTGCGCTTCGCCTTCGCGATCAACGCCATCATCGCCGGCGCTAGCATCGGGGCGTGACCTATGTGCTCGCGCAAGTGAACATCGGCCGGCTGGTCGCGCCGCTGGACAGCCCCGCGCTCGCGGACTTCGCGGCGGCGCTCGACCCGGTGAACGCGGTCGCCGACGCCGCCCCCGGGTTCGTGTGGCGGCTGCAGACCGAGGACGGGAACGCGACGGCGCTGCGCGCCTTCGAGCAGGACGCCGAGGGCGCCGACGGCGGCATCCTCATCAACATGTCCGTGTGGGAGTCGGTGGCGGCGCTCGCCGCGTACGTCTACGGCGACGCGCACCTGGCGGTGCTGCGGCGCCGCCGCGAGTGGTTCGAGCGGATGACCGACGCGTACACCGCGCTGTGGTGGATTCCGCGCGGCCACATCCCGGCGATCCCCGAGGCCGAAGACCGGGTGAGGCACCTGCGCGTGCACGGCCCGACGCCGTACGCGTTCACCCTGCGCGAGCACTTCCCGCCGCCGGACAGCGGCGAGCCCGACATGCTGCGCAGCCCAGACCGCTGGACCTGCCCGGTCTAGTGACCGGCTTCGGGCGCGCGCGGACGGCTGGGCAGGCGCCACGGCTCGTTCTGGATGAAATTTCTTTAATCCCAGCGCAGCGGCAGCGCCTCGATCCCGTAGATCCCTTCCACCCCGCCGAGCCGCGGCTCGCCGTCTGGGGCGAGCCCGGGCATCCGGGGCGCGAGGAACGCCAGCGCCTCCTCAAGCTCGGCGCGGGCCAGGTTGGCGCCGAGGCAGAAGTGCGGGCCCGCGCCGAAGGTGAACAGCCTGGGGTCGCGGGCGGCGGTGATGTCGAAGGTCTCGCCGTCGCGGGTCTCGCGGTTGGCGCGCTCGGAGCAGACCGCCACGATCGTGCCCGCCGGGAACGTGACGCCGCGGTGCTCGATGTCAGAAAGGACGATCCGCGCGGTGAACGGCGCGATCGGCTCGAACCGCAGCACCTCCTGCACGGCGGGAGCGGCGTAGCGGCCCGGGTCGCGGGCAAGCACCTGCCACTGGCCCGGGTGCTGCGCGAACAGCCGCAGCGCGTGCGCGAGCTGGCTCTGGGTGGTGTCCACCCCGCCCTGCAGCACGTTGAGCACGAGGTTGAGGCACTCGTCGTGGCTGAGCTTGTCGCCCTGCTCTTCGGCCTGGACGAGGGCGGTGATCAGGTCGTCGCGCGGGTTCGCCCTGCGGTCGTCGAGGAGCTTGCTCACATAGTCCTCGGCCTCGAGGACCGCCTGCTCGATCTCGGGGACCTGGGTGGCCAGCGCCTGGATGTCGAACTGGCGCTGCACCATGTTGGACCAGTGGTGCAGCCTGGACGCGTCCGCCACGGGCGCGCCGAGGACGGCGGCGATCGTGCGGCTCGGGTACGGCTTGGCGACGGCCGCCACGAACTCGGCGCCGCGGGCGCCGCCCAGCTCGTCCCAGATCTGCGCGATGAACTCCCCCATGACCGGCCGCCAGCGGTCCGCGGCGCGCGGCGTGAACGCGTGGCCGACCAGCGACCGCAGCCGCCGGTGCTTGTCACCGGTGAGGTTCAGGATGTTCGCGTTGATGTGGTTGAAGAGCGGACCGCTCGTGATGCCGAAGATTTCGGCGAGCTGCGGACCGGGGAATGCCGTCTGCCGCGACCGGAGGAAGAAGTCGCCCGACTCCGCGTCGAGCACGATGTACGCCAGCGGCGAGTGCGCCAGCCAGCCCTGCTCGCGTGCCCGCGCCAGCTGCTCGTGGTAATTGTGCGGCCCGAAGTCCGGCGAGTTGTAGTCGATCTCCGGCAGGTGGAGATCGCCGACAGCACTCATGTCCGGGGATGTTACGCCTGCCGGAGATGTCTTCCTAGAGGGGCGATTAAGGGCGATTGTTCCGAACGGTCCCGGCCGGCTCCCCCGGGTAAAGCGCAGACTAGCCTGCTGAGCATGCCTGGCCCGCGAGCGCTCTTGCTGGACTTCTACGGAACCCTGGTCGACGAGGACACCGACGTCATCACGGCCATCTGCCAGCAAGTCTGCGAGCACGCCCCGCCCCAGACGGTCAGCCCGGCCGAGGTGGCCAGGGCCTGGTCGTCCGCGTTCCGCGAACTGACCGGCGCAGCGCACGGTCCCGCCTTCCGCTGCCAGCGCGACCTGGCCCGGATGTCGCTGGCGGCCACCGTCAGCCGGTACCGGTCGACAGCCGATCCGGAGGTTCTCCTGCGGGCCCAGTTCGCTTACTGGAGGCGCCCGCAGCTCGGTGGTGATCGGTGCGCACCGGTCTCGCTTGTCAGGCCCTGCTTGTCATGGCGGGCCGGTCCGGTACGGTCGGGAGCGTGACCGAGCCTGACACCGTAGTCGTCCCGTTCGATGAGCTCCCCCGCCTGCCGGTGGCGGGCCTGCGGCATTCCTGGCACGTCCATGGCCCAGGCGACCAGTTCGGCACGCTGAACCGGCTCACCGGCGACGTGGTCGCGGCGGCGGCCGGGGCGGTGCGCACCGGCGAGCGGATCGGCCTGAGCCTGCCGCTCGGACTGCCCGACCCCTCGTTCTTCGGGCGGCAGCCGCCGAAGCATACGGTGTTCCCGATGTGGCCGGGGGCCTGGGACGACCGGCTGGACGGGTTCTATCCGCAGGCATCAAGCCAGTGGGACGGCCTGCGCCACATCGCCGCGCCGGACGGCTTCTACGGCGGCTGGCAGGGCAGCCCCGACGCCGACCCTGGACCGCTGGGCATCCAGCACTGGGCCCGGCAGGGCATCATCGGGCGCGGCATGCTGATCGACCTGGCGGCCGGCGGGCACGACCCGTTCGAGGTCAAGGCGTTCAGCGTCGCCGAGGTCGAGGCGGTGCTGCGGGAACAGGGCAGCCGGCTGCGGCTCGGCGACATCCTGTGCGTCAGGACCGGCTGGATGGACAGCTACCTGGCGCTCGACGAGCAGGGCCGACGCGAGCTGGCCGAGCGGATGGCCGACCCACTCGGCTACCGGTGCGCGGGCCTGTCGGGCAGCGAGGAGATGAGCCGGTTCCTGTGGGACAGCGGTGCCGCCGCGGTGACCGCCGACAACCCCGCCGTGGAGGTCGTGCCGGTGGACCGGGAGGCCGGGTCGCTGCACCTGCGGCTGATCCCGTGCCTGGGCTTCGCGATCGGTGAGCTGTTCGACTTCGCCGCGCTCGCCGCGGCCTGCCACAGGGACGGACGGTATGAGTTCCTGTTCGCCAGCGTGCCGCTCAACCTCGACGGCGGCTGCGGCTCGCCGGCCAACGCGGTGGCGATCCGCTGACTAGGCGGCAACGCGACGGAAGGCGCCATGCTGGGATCGTCAGAGGTGATCGCCTTCGCGGCGACGACCGGCCTGGACCGGGCGCGCGCGTTCTATGAGCAGGTGCTCGGCCTGCCGGTGACCGAGCGGACCGACGTCGCGTGCGTCTTCGACGCCAACGGCACCATGCTGCGGGTCACGGCGGTGCCCGAGGTCGCCACGCCCGGGTACACGATCCTCGGCTGGCGCGTCACCGCCGCGCCCGGTGGCGCCCTTGTGGCGTGGTTCGCCGACCCGGACGGCAACACGCTGTCGCTGACTCAGTTCCCGCGGCACGCGTAATCCGGCGCGGCCGGTTAGCGCTTGCGGGCGACCCCGCACCAGGCCGTCACCTGGTCCGGGCCGACGGCGCCCGGCTCGGGCCGCCACTGCTGCGGCTGCACCACGCCCGGGTCGAGCAGGTCGAGCCCGTCGAAGAACCGGGTGACCGCGGCCCGGTCGCGCATGGTCGCCCCCGGCCTGCTCATGCGCTCGTTCACGCGCTTGGTCATCTCCGCCATCTGCTCGGTGCGGATGTCGCTGGCCGGGTGCGCCAGCACCAGGTAGCTGCCGGCCGGCACTGCCCGTACCAGGCTCGCCACGATGCCGTGCGGGTCGTCGGAGTCGGGGATCAGGTGCAAGATGATCAGCAGCATGATCGCGACCGGCGCGGCGAAGTCCAGGGTCTTCGCCGCGGCCCGCAGGATGGCGGCGGTGTCGCGCAGGTCCGCGTCGAGGTAGGCGGTGACGCCTTCCCGGCTGCTGCTGAGCAGCGCCTGGGCATGCGACAAGACGATCGGGTCATTGTCCACGTAGACGACCCGCGCCCGCGGATCGGCCGCCTGCGCCACCTCGTGGGTGTTGCCCGCGGCGGGCAGCCCGGTGCCGATGTCGAGGAACTGCCGGATTCCGCCTTCGGTGACCAGGTAGCGGACCGCCCGGGTGAGGAACGCCCGGTTGGCGCGCACGTCCGCGACGATCCCTGGATTGGCCGCGATCGCCCGCTCCGCCGCCTCCCGGTCCGCGGCGAAATTGTCCTTGCCCCCGAGCCAGTAGTTGTAGACGCGAGCGGGATGAGCGTGCGCCGTGTCCAGCGCGGGTACCTTGTTTTCTGCGTCGTTTTCAGCGTCCTTTCCCGGCATAAGCGGATACTAGCGCCGCGATGAGTTCAGCCGGTGTTCGCGGTCTACCGTTGCGATGGCTGGCCGACTGCGCAGGGAGATGTGCCATGTCACGCGTTCGCGTCCACAATTTCGCCGTCTCACTCGACGCGCGATGCACGGCCAGCCCGGCGGCCGCACGGGTGTCGACGACGCGATCGCGGGCGCCTGGGCAGTGGGCATCGGCGCGGAGAATGCACATCCCGGTCGCGCCGATTGTCCTCGGGCGCGGCGAGTCGGTCTGGGACGGGCTCGAAAGGCTCGAGGAACGCTTCCATGTGGAGTCAGTGACCGCTCCGAGCGGCGTCACCCACGTGACTTTCACGCGCCCGTAGCCGACGGCTTCCCGGCCGCCGGAACGCGTGAGAACATCGTGGCATGCCTGACGCAGCTAGCGACTCCAAAGACGTGGTGCGGCGTTTCTTCGAGACGCTGAGCACCGGTGACTTCGCCTTGATCGGTGAGTTTTTCGACGACGACTCGGTCTGGATGGTCAATGACGTGGCGCGCGGACTGCCGTCCCAGCGCGGCCACGCGATCATCGATGACTTCCTCCAGCCTGTGCGCGAGGGCCTTTTCGAGCCAGGGGACCCCAAGGTCGAGATCCGCAACGTGTTCGGCGAGGGCAACTGGGTGGCCGCGGAGACCACCGCCCGGGGCACGCTGCGCAACGGCAATCTCTACGAGAATTCCTACGTGTTCATCATCGAGGTGAACGGCGAGAAGGTGAAGTTCCTGCGCGAATACATGGACACCGCCTACGCGCACGACGTCTCCGCGGGTTCGGGGGCCGAAGGGGACGCCGACGACCACGTCGCCGCGCAGCTTCGCCGCCTGGGCCACGACTAGCGGGACCCGGCCCGGGAAGCGCTCCGCGGACTGCGGTAGTCCGGGACCCCACGTTGGCTCACATGCCAGGCAGCCCTGAAGACCCCATCGCCGTCACAGCATCCACCCCACGTCGTTACGGCAAGGTTTTTGATGACATGGCGGCTGAGTACGACCGCTACCGCCCGGCTTATCCTGACGAACTCATCGACCAGGCGTGTCAAGTCGCAGGGATCGGGAGCGGCGATCAGGTGCTTGAGGTCGGATGCGGGAGCGGCCAGCTAACACGCAGTCTTGTCGCCCGGGGCCTGCACGTCACGGCACTCGAGCCAGGCAAGAAGCTCGTGGCACTAGCCAGGCAGAACCTGGAAGGGGCTGGAACGGCGGAATTCGTGAACGCCCGGTT
Source organism: Trebonia sp. (assembly GCA_030038035.1). The sequence goes on along the minus strand of JASHPP010000355.1, from coordinate 7,366 downwards.
CGAGGACGCATTGCTTCCCCGCGAGCGGTTTCAGGCCGTGTTCTGTGCGTCCGCGTTTCACTGGGTTGACCCTAAGGTCAGCTGGCAGAAGGCCGCCGACGTGCTCGTTCCCGGCGGCACGCTCGCCCTCGTGCAGTACTTCGGGCTTGAGGAGCCGCGTAGCAAGGCAGATCAGGAAGCAGTGCTGGCGGGCCTGGGAAAGGTCGCCCCGGATATTGCCGCTAACTGGCCGGTCTACCGGGATCTCGACGCCACGATCGCCGGGGTCGAGCAGCGTCGTGGCAACATCTCGGCGGCGTGGGCCTGGCTCGGCAGCTACGACAGCTACGACATGGCGCAAGATTACGCCGGCCCCCTGTTCGGGGATGTCCAGGTAGCAGTCACGCCACGGCTGATCGAGCACACTCCGGGCGAGCTCACTGCCATCTTCCGCACGATGTCGCTCTACCCCCGGCTGTCACCGGGCCAACGGCAAGCCCTTGATAGAGAACACCACGCCATATACGAACGGCTCGGGCGGCCGATTCGCGCCAGCTTTGCCGTCGTTCTCATCACGGCACGGCGTAGTCAGGGTTCCTGAGCCAGGCTGGTTTCTTACCATCGTGCACATGGCTATCCATCGGATGGAGCACGCCGGCATCGTGGTTGACGATCTCGCGGCCGCGATTGAGTTCTTCGTCCAGCTCGGACTCGAACTGCAGGGCAAGGGCCAGGTCGAGGGCCGCTGGGTGGACCGTGTCGTGGGACTCGAGGCCGTCCGCGCGGAGATCGCGATCATGCAAACTCCGGACGGCTCCGGACGACTCGAGCTGACGAAGTTCCACACGCCGCCGGACCAGGGCGACAACCGGCACGCGCAGGCGAACACGCCGGGTATCCGCCATATCGCATTCGCCGTCGGGGATATCGACGCCGTCGTCGACGACCTGGCGGAGCAGATCGGCTGACGGGGCTCCGGGAGCCCCGAGGTCAGCCGATGGCGATGAGGATGTGCGGGCGGTCGGCGGGGTTCAGCCACCCGAGTACGGCATCAAGCTCTCCGTTGGGCAGGGCCACGCAGCCTTCGGTGTACCCCTCCGGCATGTCGTCGTGGAGGAAGATGCCGGCTCCGTTGTCCGGAGGGCTGGGCATCTTGATGTCGATGAAGTGCTGGTAGGGCTGGATCTCTGTCCAGAGGGCTTCGGAGTCGTCGCCGTATGGCGGGGTGATCCCGCAGGGCACATGCTGGAATGTGTCATAGGCCGGGCTGCCCGGCTGCTCGTCCCACCAATCACCGCACACGAGGTGGTGGTAGGGGTAGCGGACGGTCGGGCTGACGGTCGAGTTGCCGTAGACGGTCGTGCCGAACGGGAACAAGCCAGTGGGGGTGGCCCAGTCGCCGGGCACGCGCCGCGCGAAGGGCAGCAGGCCACCATAGCCCGTCTGAGCCCGGAAGGGCTGCGCGGGCTGCCCGGCAAACGACACCGGGCTCCAGCAGCCGTTGGCTCCCCTGGACCAGGCTGTAAAAGTCCCAGCCCAGCTCGCGGCGGAAGGGGCGACGACGGTGACCAGCTGGGCGCCGCCTCCGGTGTCGGCCACCCGGTTCGGGTCGATGCCGTACGTCGCCGCCGGGTACTGGGGGCAGCGCGATACGTGAGCCTGGGCCGCGACTGGACGGGCCGTCACCGGCCGTGGCACAACGGCGGTCCGGACCGGCACCGCAGCCGAAGCCGCAGGCGTGCTGGGGGCAGCTGGAGTCGAGGGCGCGGAAGGCTCTGCCAACCCGCACGAGGCGCTCAGGCAGGTCAGCATCAGCAGACGGCTCACAGCGACGGCAGACTTCATTCCCACCCTCACAGGATGCCGGGAAATCTTCGGTGAGACAGCCGCAAAGTCCATGATGAGGTACATCTGCCTGCGGGCATCGCGTGTTGCTAAGCGCCGGGTGTATATCCGGCTCACGTTTCTTGCGGCGCTCCCGTGCGGGCCGGGCCGGTGTTTCCGGCGGGATTCCACGGCGATCGGGGTTCTGCATGTCACGCCGATGATCGGCGCTGCCATCGGTATCAGCGTGGAGATACGCGCCGCCGTGCCCGGACGCGCCCGCGCCAGGGCGTGCGGCCTGGTGGCCGGTCCCTTCGCGACGGGCCGGACACATTTGACGGGCGGTCCGGCAGCGAGTACACGAGATCGAAGCTGTGTCGTCATGCTAGACCATCTGTAATGCGTGGAAATGGCGCTGTCGGTGTTCGGAACTGTGCTACTAGACGACCCCTTCAAGACATGCCATTATTGAAGATATCCAGCGTGGGGGCTGTATCTGGTGACTTATATACCTCGTCTCATTCGCCTCATGGTCCATTTCGGCAGCCGTGCGGAGGACGGACAACAATCGGCCGGATGGAGGGGCAATTACGCGGTGAAGAACGGCGGCACGCACCCAAGGTAAGGCGCCCGCAGGAGCATTGACGGGCAGGATGCCTCTTCAGCAGGGAAACAGCATCACTAGCGGCGAAAGCGGGTCGGGGACGTGCAACGTCACTTCAGGGACGTCGGCTACCAGCTCAGGGCGGGCAAGCTGTGAACCGCCTGGTCGTTCACCACATCTACTCCGGGGGGATCGCGTGCGACCTCTCGGGGTATCGCAACCATGGCGTGCCCTACGAGGTCAGCGAGGCCAGCGCGCCCTATGCGCCGGCGTTTGGGTATTCGAGCCCCGATAGCCGGGTGATCGTACCTCCGAGCCAGAGCCTGCAGGACCTGCTCGCGGTGCGGGCGGTAGCCGAGTTCTACCTGGATCCCGCCGGCGGCCTGTCCCGCCGCTACAACCTGATCGAGGGTCATCTCTGCTTTGCCTTGTTCGTCAACCCCGACGGCAGCCTTTCCGGGACCATAGTCGACGCCGATGGCCAGTGGGCCGGCGCCCAGAGCGCGCCGCACCTGGTCTCCACCGGCCAGTGGCACCAGGCCGAGCTGCGCCACGACGGGGTCAACCAGTGCTCGCTCTACCTCGACAGCGTCCCCGTGGCCACTTCCTACGCGGCCAACGGTCCCGTCGGCTCCGTCGGCCCCAACGGCATCGCCATCGGGCACTGGCCCGAGCCTTCAGGCCAGTACACCTTCACCGGCTACCTGCGCCAGACCTGGGTGTATAAGTACGACCCGGCCTTGGCCGCCAAGGGCCTGCTTGACCCGTGCTGCCCCGGGTCCCGGGCCGCGCTTGACGACATGGCCGAGACCCTGCGGGAGATGGGTTACACCCGAGAGAAGGCCCAGGCGCAGGGCATGGCCCTGATCAAGCTGGGGCTGTCGGCCGCAGCCCAGGCCCGGGCCAACCAGCCTGCGGCATCGCAGCAGCAGGTCGCGTTCTCGGCCCAGGCCCTGGCCGCCTTCCGGGCCGGCGACTCGAACGCATATAACAACGCCCTAGCCCAGATGGCCATCATGGCGATGAACAACCTGTCTCCGGCTCAGGTCCAACAGTTGCAAAGCCAGGAGCAAGAACTGGTCAGCGCCCTTCCCCTGCCGATCAAAGAGTTTCAGAACCTCATCTCCAAGATGTGCCTGGGCAAGGTGAAGCTGAATCCGGCAATGGTGTTCAACACGGTGATCCAGGGCACTGGCACGACTTTTGGTGGCGGTGGCCCGGCTGGCGGTAGCAACCCATGAGTCCAATACCAGGAGCGTGAGCCCGATGGCCAACCTGACCAACCCGATCATCACGCAGTTGCTCGAGCAGTACCAGCCGCAGTTCTTCTTTGACCCCACCGAACTGTTCTTCCCGTCGGTCGCCGAAGAAGTCCTCGGCCACGAGGCCACCGAGAGCTGGGACAACGTCCCCACTCACCAGCGAGGCACAGCGGTGCTGCTCGCCCCCCTGTCGTCCACAGCCTACAGCGCGAGCGAAGTTCAGGCGGGCGTCGACGATCCCCACGGCGCCCCGCTCACCTTCGACAGCACTCCTCCCGAGGGCATCGGCCAACACTTCGCCTACAACAGCGCCAGCAACGACCTCTTCTTGGACTGCGCCGGCTGGGACGACACCGCATCGTTTGCCGGTGCGGGCGGAGTCTCCTACAGCAGCGGCTCAGTTGAGTACCTCCAGTCCCTCTTCAGCGCCCTCGGCCACGCCATGAACGGCACGATCCCGATCACATCGCCTTCCCCGGCGCCGAGGTTCAGCGTGCCCCGGACCATCTTGCCCACCATCTACGCCGAGCTGGAGTGGGCGGGCCGCTATCCAGTCCTCGACCAGGACCGGGTTAGCCAGATAGGCGGCCAGAATGACTTCCCGATGCAGTCCGCCGGCAGCAACGAGCCCGAGCCATTCTCGGGGCTCAACAAGTACCTGGCCCTCACCTACCACCTGTTCTACCCGGCGATGGAGCCCTCTCCGGTCGGTCTCCCCGACCCGGACGAGCGCTACCGGGAGGGACAGTGGGAGGCCGTGACCATCTTCCTGGAAGGTGATCCCGACTTCGCCGTCACTGACCAGGATGGCCGCCCTGACTTCCTCTTCGCGCCAGGAAAGACCGCGTTGACCCCCCGGTTCCTGGCCTACAGCACGGGCTACGGCCTGGGCGACGACAACTTCAACCCGCTGAGCGCCAGCATCCAGCCCTGGCCTGACGGGACGACGGCCAGTCAGGCCACGGTCTTCCTTGACGCCCACCCGTGGGTCTACGTGACCGCGGGGACCCACAAAAACCTCTACGGGATCGACGCCGTGGTAACCCCAGGCACCTCGAGTCCCGACGCCGGCTTGAACACTACGGGGGCAGCTATCATGGGAGCAGCGGGCACCTTCCTCGGCGTCTGCATCTCCATCGCGGCGGCTGGGGCCGCGACCGCGGGGGTTGCCCTCGCCGCGTCGGTACCCTGCCTGATCATCGGCTGGATACTCCTCATGATCGGGTTCTTTTTGTTCGCGCTGTCGTTCGGGTTCCCGACTCAGACCAGCCAGACCGAGACCCCCCAGTCCAGCCAGCCGGGCACCGATGTTGCCCGCAATGACGGGCCATCTACCGCGCCCGCGGCGAGCACGGCGTCGTCGATAGTCGCCACGACCCTGCGGCTGATCAGCAACTACACCTTCGATTCCACCCCTCCCATCAGTACCTACCCGCTGCCGTCGCCACTGCCGGCCACCGGTGCCGTGGAGATGCCCAGCTGGTGGGGGTTCGCCGGCCGCTGGGGAGTCCGGGTCACCCCGGCCTTCTCGGGGAGCTGGGACAGCGGAAGCCGGCGCACGGATCCTTTCGGCCGCTCGCGGGCCTACTGGAACGCCTACCAGCTCGTGCAGTACGTGGCCGCCAGCGGCGGAACAGTCACCCTCTGACAGGTTAGGCGGCCGGCCAGCAGCACCCCCGGCGAGCCCAGACGCATAAGAACGAGATCCAGTCGCCGATGGCACCGTTGCTGGGTGCGAACCAGTTCTGCTCGACCCGGCCGTTGCCGGTCGCGAAGACCTGGTCATGCCCGTCCGAGGTCGCCAATGCGACTGGGTCGCTGGAGACAGAGCCCCCGAGCCCGATCCAGCCGCCCCACGCGCCGTTGCCCCAGTTGTACCAGGTCTCGTAGACCTGGCCGTTACCGCCGCGCACGAACGCGTCGATCACCTTCTGGCCAGCACGCGCCACCACCGCCGGCGTGCCCGATGCGCCGGCGCCCAGTCCTGCCGACGTAACCCAGTCGCCGATGGCACCGTTGCTGGGTGCGAACCAGTTCTGCTCGACCCGGCCGTTGCCGGTCGCGAAGACCTGGTCATGCCCGTCCGAGGTCGCCAATGCGACTGGGTCGCTGGAGACGGAGCCGCCGAGCCCGATCCAGCCGCCCCACGCGCCGTTGCCCCAGTTGTACCAGGTCTCGTAGACCTGGCCGTTACCGCCGCGCACGAACGCGTCGATCACCTTCTGGCCAGCACGCGCCACCAGCGCCGGCGTGCCTGTCGCCTGCGCTGCCAGCGCCGGAGATTGCGTCCATCCGCCCACCTGACCGGTGACAGGGCTATACCAATTCTGCTTGATAACCCCGCCCGCGACCTCGAAGACCTGGATGTGACCATCACTGGTAGCGACCGTGCGGACTGCAGCGCCGACGTAGACAGGAGCGTGGACGACGCCGATCGTCTGGTACGTCCAGGACGCACTGCCGCCGCCGACGGTGACCCTGCCGCCGGAAATCACGCCGGGAACCTGCGGCTCGGCGTTCCCCGGCTGGCCGCTGTTCTGGCTGACCAGGTCCACCGTGCCGCTAGACACGAGCGAGGAGTCGTTGACGATCAGGGCGTGGCCGCCGTCTGGTGTCCCGTCGTGCAACACGTTGATGATCACGACGTCCCCTGGGCCGAGGTAGGACACCGAACCGTTCGGCTGCTTCTGCAACTGCCCCGGCGTGTCGTCCCACAGCGCGGGACCCGCACTACCGTGCCAGGTCTCGGTGATCCAGCCACGCGACAGGTACAGCCGGTTGACCAGCTCCGGGCACTGCCACTCCTCGCCCGCAGGGACCCCGCCGACCTTGGACTGCGCTGCCGAGCAGTCCGCGCCAGTCCCCTCGTCCTGCCCGTTGCTCCGGACATCCACGCCCAGCCCGCCCAGCCACGCCGAGCCCGCAAGCAGCACGCTCCCGCAAGCACCAGGCGCGATGTCCGCCGACGCGCCAGCCGGGACGCCCGATCCCGCCACCACGACAGCCACGGCGCAGCACACCCCGGCCAAGAGGGCCAGCACCGCCCGGATCCCGCCAGCACCAGACCGCTGCACCGTTCCCCCCTCACGACCGAGCTTTCCGGAAATCCCCTGACATATGAGACGCCCATGCCGGGAACACGGTTGACACGGTGCTGCCTGCCCAGCATGTAACCACCAGCCCGGCGACTCCCCTAGACCGCCCTTCGGCACTCGGCGTCACGCCGCGGGTGACAACCAGGGAGACGGACGAGTCCTACCAGCGCGGCAAGGGCGTGCCGCCGTACGAGGAGGTCCTCGAGGCCGCGCTTACCGGCAACGGCGACCAGACCGTCCTGGTCATCGAGGTCCGGGGCATGCCACTGGACGCGGTCGCCTTCTACGGGGCCGGCTGGCAGATCCACGCCGAGAATCTCGCCGCCTACCTGGCTGGGCGCGAGCGCGGCGACACCGAGGCGCGCTGGGCTGAACTCGTCCCTCGCTATCAGGACCAGGCGGCCAGCCTCGGCTAGCACTCCTCGACTGAGTGAGGCGTTGCCCTGGCATCGCATGGCAGGTGATCATTCGTTTTCAGAGAACCCGGCTGCCTCGCCATTGCCGGGGACGCACCGCACGGCGGCGCCAGGCGAGGGCAAGGACCGTGATGGCCAGGACGCCCGCTATTGCTATAGCCGTCAGCCACTTGGAGCCTTGCCCGA
>JASHPP010000354.1 GCA_030038035.1 Trebonia sp. | reverse complement strand
ACTCGCTGCTGCTTGAGCCCAGGTCGGGCTACGTGTACGAGCGCATACCCAAGGCCGAGGTCGAGGAACTGATCCTGGAAGAGGTCCCCGACATCACCTACGACCTCATCGGCGGGCTCGGACCGCAGATCGAGCAGATCAGGGACGCGATCGAGCTGCCCTACCTGCACGCGGACCTGTTCAAGGAACACCAGCTGCGGCCGCCGAAGGGCGTGCTGCTCTACGGCCCGCCCGGCTGCGGTAAGACCCTGATCGCCAAGGCGGTCGCGAACTCCCTGGCCAAGCAGGTGGCCAGGCGCACCGCCCAGCTCGCCAGCATGGGCGGGGCGGAGAGCGCCCCCGGCGAGGCGGCCAAGGAAGGCAAGAGCTTCTTCCTCAACATCAAGGGCCCCGAGCTCTTGAACAAGTACGTCGGGGAGACTGAGCGGCACATCCGGCTGGTGTTCCAGCGGGCCAGGGAGAAGGCCTCGGAGGGCATGCCGGTCATCGTCTTCTTCGACGAGATGGACTCGATCTTCCGCACCAGGGGCTCGGGCGTGTCGAGCGACGTGGAGAACACGATCGTCCCGCAGCTGCTGAGCGAGATCGACGGCGTGGAGGGCCTGGAGAACGTCATCGTCATCGGCGCCTCCAACCGCGAGGACATGATCGACCCGGCGATCCTGCGGCCAGGCCGCCTGGACGTCAAGATCAAGATCGAGCGGCCGGACGCCGAGGCGGCCAGGGACATCTTCTCCAAGTACGTGCTCACCGCGCTGCCGCTGCACCCCGACGACCTGGCCGAGCACAGCCACTCGCGGGAGGCCACGGTCGACGGGATGATCCAGCGGGTGGTCGAGCGGATGTACAGCGAGTCAGAAGAGAACCGCTTCCTCGAGGTCACCTACGCCAACGGCGACAAGGAGGTCCTGTACTTCAAGGACTTCAACTCCGGAGCGATGATCGAGAACATCGTGGCCCGCGCCAAGAAGATGGCGATCAAGGAGTTCCTCGACACCGGGCAGAAGGGCATTCGGGTCGCCCACCTGCTGGCCGCCTGCGTGGACGAGTTCAGCGAGAACGAGGACCTGCCGAACACCACCAACCCGGACGACTGGGCGCGCATCTCGGGCAAGAAGGGCGAGCGCATCGTCTACATCAGGACCCTTGTCTCGGGCAAGCAGGGCACCGAGGCGGGCCGTTCCATCGACACCATCGCGAACACGGGTCAGTACCTTTGAGTTACGAGCGGAGCGTGCCGGGCGACGTCGGAGTCAGCCGGTATTACGCTGAACAACTATGAGTGTGCTGCGGGTTATGGGCACCGAGACCGAGTACGGCATCGCCGTACCGGGACAGCCGGGTGCCAACGCAATGGTCACGTCGTCGCAGATCGTCAACGCCTACCAGGCGGCGACGGCCGCTAGGGCGCGCCGCGCCCGCTGGGACTTCGAGGAGGAGAACCCGCTGCGGGACGCGCGCGGGTTCGACCTGGCGCGGGAGGCCGCGGACTCCACGCAGCTGACCGACGAGGACCTGGGGCTGGCCAACGTCATCTTGACCAACGGGGCGCGGCTGTACGTCGACCACGCGCACCCGGAGTACTCCGCGCCCGAATGCACCAACCCGCTGTCGGTGGTGGTCTGGGACAAGGCCGGCGAGCGGATCATGGCGGAGGCGGCGGCCAAGGCCGCCACGGTCCCGGGCAGCCACGGCATCCAGCTGTATAAGAACAACACCGACAACAAGGGCGCGTCCTACGGCTGCCACGAGAACTACCTCATGCGCCGGTCGACGCCGTTCGCCGACATCGTGCGCTATCTCACGCCGTTCTTCGTGACCCGGCAGGTGGTCTGCGGCGCGGGCCGGGTCGGGATCGGCGCCGACGGGCGCGGGTCGGGGTTCCAGATCAGCCAGCGCGCGGACTTCTTCGAGGTCGAGGTCGGCCTGGAGACGACGCTCAAGCGCCCGATCATCAACACCCGCGACGAGCCGCACGCCGACCCGGAGAAGTACCGGCGGCTGCACGTGATCATCGGCGACGCGAACATGAGCGAGGTGGCCACCTACCTGAAGATGGGGACCACGGCGCTGGTGCTCGCGATGATCGAGGACAAGTTCCTCAACGGCGACCTGTCGCTCGAGGCGCCCGTCGCGGACCTGCGCGCGGTATCGCACGACCCGTCGCTGCGGCACCTGGTGACGCTGCGGGACGGCCGGAAGATGACCGCGGTGCAGCTGCAGACCGAGTACCTGGAGCTGGCCCGCAAGTACACCGAGGACAAGTACGGCACCGACGTCGACGACCTGACCACCGACGTGCTCAACCGCTGGGAGTCGGTGCTGGGCCGGCTGGCCGACGACCCCATGCAGCTGTCCAGGGAGCTGGACTGGGTCGCCAAGCTCGAGATCCTCAACGGCTACCGCAGCCGGGACGGGCTGAGCTGGGACCACCCGCGGCTGCAGCTCGTCGACCTGCAGTACTCCGACGTGCGGCTGGAACGGGGCCTGTACAACCGGCTCGCCGCGCGCGGCCGTGTGATCCGGATGACCGACGAGCACGCGGTCAGCTGGGCGATCGACAACCCGCCAGAGGACACCAGGGCGTACTTCCGCGGCCGGTGCCTGCGGCAGTACGCGGACTCGGTCGCCGCGGCCTCCTGGGATTCTGTGATCTTCGACATCCCCGGCAGGGAGTCGCTGCAGCGGGTCCCCACGCTCGAGCCGCTGCGCGGCACGCGTGCCCATGTCGGTGAGCTGCTTGATCGCTGCCGCACGGCCGCCGACCTGGTCGCCGCGCTGACCGCCCAGGATTAGCGGACGAGCCAACTTGGTACCAATACCCCGGCGCAGGATTGGACGGGCTCGCCGCTGGCGACGATAACGTTGGAGCTGTCGGGGGGCCCACCCCCGGAACGACGGAGGTACCACAGATGGCAACGAACAAGGACACCGGAGGCCAGCGGCAGACCACGCGGCGGGCCGAGGAGACCGAGGAGGACCAGGCCGCCTCGGTCGATGAGGTCAAGGAGCGCCACGAGAAGCTGTCCGACGACGTGGACGCCATCCTCGACGAGATCGACGAGGTGCTCGAGGAAAACGCCGAGGAGTTCGTCCGCTCCTACGTCCAGAAGGGCGGCCAGTAAGGTCCCGCCGGGGTTCGCGGTGGGCGAAAGAAGCGCGGGTCCCGGCATGTACATTCACACTCCGAACGGGCAGTAGTGTCTGCTCAGGAGCAACAGACTCGGCAGGGAGGCGGCGTGGGCGGACACTTCGACGGCACGGCACGGCAGCCGGCGGCGTTCATGGCGGCGCGGATTCCCTCGTTCACGCACTTCCTCGCCTCGTACGCGCCCGACCTGCTGCCGGCAGGGTTCGGCCGGGAAGCGATCGTGCTGCCCGCGGGGAGCGGCGGCAGCGACGTCATCAAGACCCTGCCGCACGCCACCACGATCGTCGCCGCCGCGTGCCAGCGCGGCGTGGTGCTGGCCGGCGACCGGCGGTCAACGGCGGGGAACATGATCGCCAAGCGGGACGTGGAGAAGGTGTTCCGCAGCGACGAGTACTCCGCGATGGGCATCGCCGGCGTGGCGAGCGTTGGCCTGGAGTTCGTCCGGCTGTTCCAGGTCGAGCTCGAGCACTACGAGAAGATGGAGGGCCGGCCCCTGTCCCTCGAGGGCAAGGCGAACCGGCTCGCGACGATGATCCGCGGCAACCTCGGCGGCGCCCTGCAGGGGCTGGCTGTTGTCCCGCTGTTCGCCGGCTACGACGAGGCGGCAGGCACCGGCCGGATCTTCAGCTACGACGTGGCGGGCGGCCCGTACGAGGAGCACCGCTTCCACTCGATTGGCTCGGGGTCGGTGTTCGCCAATAGCTCGCTCAAGAAGCTGTACTCCGACGACATGCAGGTCAACGACGCGGTGCTGGCCTGCGTGCAGGCGCTCTACGACGCGGCCGACGACGACTCCGCCACCGGCGGGCCTGACCTCACCAGGCGGATCTTCCCTGTCATCGCCACGATCACGGACGACGGCTTCAGGCGGCTGCCCGACGCGGAGTCCGCGGAGTACGCCCAGGAGGTCGTGGACAGCCGGATGCGCTCGCCGGACGGCCCGCTCGCGCAGCTGCGCGGCACCAGCTAGCGGCTGCCCGGTTAGACCCCTTCCCCCCACGACGACACGACGACACGACGACAAGCAAAGGAAGCGCCCGCGGTGTCCATGCCGTTTTACGTCTCGCCAGAACAGGCCATGCGGGACAAGGCCGACTACGCACGCAAGGGTGTCGCGCGCAGCCGCAGCTCCGTGGTGCTCCAGTACGCGGGCGGCATCTTGATGGTGACGCCGAACGTCTCCAGCGTGCTGCACAAGATCAGCGAGCTCTACGACAGGATCGCGTTCGCCGCCGTCGGCCGGTACAACGAGTACGAGACCCTGCGCAAGGCCGGCGTCACCTACGCCGACGTGACCGGCTACCAGTTCGACCGGGGCGACGTCACCGCCCGCGGCGTCGCGAACTGGTACGCGCAGACGCTCGGCGGGATCGCCACCGACAGCAGCAAGCCGTACGAGGTGGAGATCGTGGTCGCCGAGGTCGGCGCGCAGCCGGACGCCGACCAGATCTACCGGATCACCTGGGACGGCTCGGTGACAGACGAGCCGGGCTTCGTCGCCTTCGGCGGGCAGGCCGACGTGGTGTCCGCGCAGCTCAAGGAGCGGTTCTCCGACGGGATGTCGCTGACAGAGGCGCTCGGTGCGGCGCTCGCCGCGCTCGCGGCGCCGTCGCAGGGCGCGTCAGGGTCGTCCTCTGGGTCGTCGGCCTCTGGGTCTTCGTCTTCGTCGTCGGCGTCGTCCGGGTCGGCGGCCGCGGCCAACGGCGACCAGGCCGGGCTGACCGCCGCCCAGCTTGAGGTGGCGATCCTGGACCGCGCCCGCGCGCACCGCACGTTCCGGCGGCTGCGCGGCGCGCGCCTGGAAGAGCTGATCGCCGAGAGCCGCGCCGCGGCAGCGTCAGCCGACGCATCGCCTGCGGCGGACGCCGCGCCCGCCACGGACACCGCGCCGGCCGCGCC
>JASHPP010000353.1 GCA_030038035.1 Trebonia sp. | reverse complement strand
GACCTGCACAACCAGGACAGCCCGGTGGCCAAGGCCGTGCTCGGCACCGCGAACTACATCACCGCGGCGATCTGCTCGCTCACCGGTGACCAGCCGGCGTCGGCCTGCACGTCCGTGGTGAAGTCGCTGCAGGCCCAGCTTTGAGGCCGCGGCCTCGGCGTTAGGTCGCGGCACGGTCTAGGTCAGGTTCCATTCGGGCCACCCAGAGGTTTCTCTCAGGTCCCCTCAAGACATAAGCAGCGAAAATCGCCCTACGATATGCGGCATGGGCAAAGCGAGCAGGACCAAGGTTCCCGACCGCCGCGCGCGGATCGCGGCGCAACGTGAGGCGGCGCGGCGGGCCGAGCAGCGCAAGCGGATCTACATAGCCGGCGGGTCGATCCTGGCCGTCGTCATCGTGGTGATCGCGTTCGTGCTGGTGAAGGCCAACAGCGGCAGCGGCACCGCGGCACCGGCGAGCAACGGCCCGACCGGCGCCGCGCTCGCGAAGTTGACCAAAGACGTCACCGGGGTGCCGCAGAGCGTCCTAGACAAGGTCGGCGCCGGCAGCATCGACAGCTCGAACTTCATCACGAGCGGCGAGATCTCCGACGCCAGCGGGGCAGGCGACGCCTACTTCGCGACCGTCGACGGCTCACCGCTCACGTCCGACGGCAAGCCGGAAGTGCTCTACATCGGGGCCGAGTACTGCCCGTTCTGCGGCGCCCAACGGTGGGCGATGATCGTGGCCCTGAGCCGCTTCGGCACGTTCTCCGGCCTCAAGACCATCCACTCCTCAAGCAGCGACTACGACCCGAACACGCCCACGTGGACGTTCTACGGCTCGACCTACACGAGCAAATACATCACGTTCACGCCGGTCGAGGAGACGACGAACGAGCGCCAGGGGAACTCCTCGAGCGACACCGTCCCGTACGTCACGCTGCAGACCCCGACGACCGCCCAGCAGAACTTGCAGACCGAGTATGACCCGGGCGACGGCGAGGGCAGCTCGATCCCGTTCATCGACATCGGCAACGAGTACGTCGAGGTCGGCAACCTCGCCCCGTACGGCCCTGACGAGCTCAAAGGCATGAACTGGGATCAGGTGGCGGCGGCGCTGACCCAGCCAACCTCGACGGTCGGGAAGGGCGCCGACGGCGCGGCGAACTATCTGATCGCCGGTATCTGCGCGCTCACGAAGAACCAGCCGAGCACCGCATGCACGCCCGCGATCCGGGCGCTGGAATCGGATTTCGCCACCTCCTAGCCCGTTCACGAGCGGTCATCGGCGGTAGGCTGAGCAGCGACCTGCCGCCGCGATCACAGCACTGGAGACCGAACCCCCATGGCAAGTTCGAAGGCGCGCTCCCGGAACCGGCCCGCCGCTAGCAAGGGGACTCGCGCCGGCACCACGGCCCGCGACAACTCCCGGACGGCAGGCGCGAGCGCTACCGGGTCATCCGCTACTGCCCAGGCGGTGGCCAGCAAGCCGACGGCACCCGGCGGCGTCAAGGCGACGCCTACGAGCAGGCCGCAGCCGGCCCCCCAGGCCAGGCCCGCCAGGCCCGGCGGGCGGCCGTCCGCTGAGGTCCCGCAGGAAGCCGGCGGCCCGTCCGGCCCGCCGCGGTGGCTGCAGATCGTCTCGCTCGCGCTGGCCATCGCGGGGCTCGGGGTGTCCGCCTACGAGACCTACGCGCACTTCAACGGGTCGAGGCTGTTGGGCTGCCCCACGGGCGGGCACGGGACGTTCAACTGCACCGCCGTGATCACCAGCCCGCAGTCGATGGTCTTCGGGGTCATCCCCGTGGCCATCCTCGGGCTCGCGTTCTACGTGTTCGTGGTCGCGATCATGACGCCGTGGGCGTGGCAGGCGCAGCGGCGCGAGGTGGCCTGGCTGCGGCTCGGCTCGATGATCGTGGGCATGGGGTTCGTGATGTACCTGATCTACGCCGAGCTGTACCAGATTGGGGAGATCTGCGAATACTGCACAGGCGTGCACGCGATCACGTTCCTGCTGTTCTGCATCACCGTGGTATCCGCCGCCCTCTGGGGACTCGGCAAGCCCAAGCCAGCGGAGTAGGACCTCCCGGCCAGCCAGGGGCCGGGATCCGGTCGCGCGCTCCGGTTCCCGGCCGCGCGTCTGTTGGTCCAGCGGGATCGATGACATCTTGCTCATGTTGCACTGGGGCCCTCACGATCGCGTCACGGCCCTGCGTACCGTGTTTGTGAGCTACAGCATGGCTACGCGAGTTAGGTGCCCGCATGCATTACATCCTGGACAACTGGTCGTTCGACCCGTTCCTGGTCATCGCGCTCGTGGTGGTCGTGTGGCACGAGATCGGGCTGCGGCGGCTCGCCAGCCGGTCCACGCCGGAGCGGACCAGGGAACGCAGGCTGCGGTCCTGCTGGTTCTACTCCGGCCTCGCGGTCTTCCTCATCGCGTTCGAGTCCCCGATCGACTATTGGGCCGGGTCGTACTTCCTGGTGCACATGCTGCAGCACCTGCTGCTGATGTTCGCCGCGCCGTCGCTGGTCGTCGCTGGCGCGCCGTGGCAGCCACTGCACGACGCGCTGCCCTGGCGGTCCGGCCCGCCGGCAGCGGGCGCGGGGGCTACGCACAGCTGGTCACAGCGGATGCGCAGGGCCGGCGGGTTCTTCCTGCGGCCGTGGGTGGCGATAGCCTGCTTCAACCTCGTGATGGTGGGCTGGCACATCCCTGCGCTGTTCGACGTGGGAGAGTCGAACTCGGCGGTGCGCGTGTGGCTGATGCTAACGAGCTTCTTCGTCGCGGGGGTGATCTTCTGGCTGCAGTTCATCCCCTCGCCGCCGTTCCGCAGCCAGCTGCCCCTGCTCGGCCGGGCCGCGGCGCTGCTCGCCACCAACGTCGTGATGATCATCATCGCGATGTCGCTGAGCATCTTCACGAACTATTCGGTGTATGCGATCTACAACCACGTGCCCGGCGTGACCCTGCCGCCGTTCGCTGACCAGCAGATCGGCGCGGCGATCTTGTGGGTGTGCGGCGACTTCTGGGCGCTGCCCACGATGATCGTCACGATCAGGAAGCTGATCGGTGACGAGGGCGGCGTCGGGACCGCGATGGAACGTTTCCTCGGCCGCGGCACCCAGAGCTCGACCGTCCGGGGCTGGGCCTCCTCGGGTTCGCGCGACCGGCTTTCGTAAGCCCCGCATACCGGGCTGTGACCGCTGGGCGGCCGCGTCGCCCGCCGGCTGCCCGGACGGGGCCTGGCCGTTCGCGGCCTGGCCGGCCGGGGGGCCCGTCACCGGCTCGGTGCTCGGCTGCTGGCCGTTCTCCTGCTGGCCGCTGTCCTGCTGCCCATTCGGCGCAGGCTCCTCCGCCGGCTGCCCGTCGGCGTGGCCGGAGTGCCTGCCGGGAATGCCGTGCGCAATCGTGGGCGGCGTCCACGTCCGCAGCTGCGACAGCGCCGGGGCACGGGCCACCATGATCACGCCGACGACCAGCGCGGCGATACCGCCCGCCTGGATCGCCAGCATTCCCGGGGCGACCTGGATGCGGTCACCGAAGACGATGATGCCGAGCAGGATGCCCACCAGCGGCTCGCCCGCGGAGATGGCAGGCAGCGACACCTGCAGCGGTCCGGCGTTGAACGCGCTCTGCATCAGCCAGATGCCCGTCACGCCCGCGCCGACCAGCGCGTATGGCGCCCACGCGGCGAACATCCCGCTGATCCCGTTGGACTGCAGGATCTGCAGGGTCTGCCGGGTCAGCGCGTCCTGGATGCCGAGCACCAGGCCCGCGCCGACCCCGGTGAGCATCGCCTTCGCCCGATTCGATCGCCTGCGGCCCGCCTGCACGGCCAGGAACGCGACCGCGGCGATCACGGCGGCGGCCGGCCAGTGCGACACCGAGCCGAACGACAGGCCGATCGGCTTCGCCGACCTCGACAACGACAGCAGCGCCACCCCGGTGCACAGCACCGCCGCGCCGAACACCTCCCAGAACCTGACCGACCGCCGCGCCAACGGCACCGCGAGCACCAGCGCGAAGATCAGGTTGGTGGCCAGCAGCGGCTCTACGAACGACAGCTCGAGGTGCCCGATCGACCAGGCCGCGAGAATGTAGCCGAGCACCATGCACGAGATCCCGGCGAGCCAGCGCGGGGCGCGCACCAGGTCGGTCATCAGCCGCCAGCTGAGAAAGCGCGACTGGGGCTCGCGTTCGGCCGCGTGCTGCTGCAGGACGAACCCGGTCCCGATCAGCATCGCGGCCAGCAGCGTGAGCCCGTAGTCGAGGCTGATGCCGATGTCACCAGCCAGACCAGAGCTCATGGTCGCTGTCGCCCCTGGTTTCGTACGGACGGGTCGCCTTGTGCGCGATCGCGCCGGAGCCCGGGATCCGGCGGTGCAGCACGCACTGGAACGTATGGTAGCCGGGTCCGGCGACCCAGCGGGCAGACGCGGGAAGCCGCCATCGGCCGACATCGAGCTGATACCCGGGCCGCCTATCATCCCGGGCTCGAAATGATAACGTTCCGGCGTTTCGCGGACCCGCCAGCCAACCGATTCCCGTCCGCGACGGCAATCTCTGCCGCCAGGGTCTGCCCAGGTCAGGCCGTACTATCATGAGGGCAGCCGCGGGTCAGCGGGCATGATTGCACAGCGTAGGGAGAGAGCCAGAGGTGGGGGACGCGATGGGCGGGTCTAAAATCACGCGCGCAGGCACGAAACGAACCGCCGGCCGGCCGCGGGCGGTCGGCACCCGGGACCGGATCATCGCTCATCTCGCGGCGGCCGCCGAGATCGCCGATCCCAACGGGATGGCGAGCACCAAGCTCGCCGGGGCAGTCGGGTACCCGGGTTCCAGCGTCGCGTTCGCGCAGCTGCTCTCCGGCATGGAGCGTGACGGGCTGATCGCGCGGGACGTGCGCGGCAAGCGCACCTACCGCATCGCCCTGCCTGGCACGCCGGCGCCGGCCACGCGCCCGAGGCGGGCGAACCCGGCCCCGACCGCCACCCAGGCGGCACCGCAAGCCGTCTCCGGCCTGGACTATGACGAGCTTGCCCGCAGGCTGCTCAGCCAGGTCATCCGGCGGCTCGCGACCAGCCCGGCCGACCTGGAGCAGACCGTGGCGGGGCTCGAGCGGGAGCTGGCCACCGCGTGGACCAGGCACGGAACGCTCACCGCGGAGAACGTGCGGTTGCGGCAGCAGCTCAGGCAGGCGCAACGCGACCTGGACCTGGCGCGCGAGCGCAATCGCCGCACTGCGATCGCCGGCGAGCTGGACCAGGGGGAGGCCGTCGAGCCCGAGCGGCTGCTCGACCCCGACACCGACGGCCGCGGCCAGCCGCCGGCCGGGACCGCGAGCTGGCGGCCGTGAGCCGGCCGGCCGCTAATCGTCTGGGGGCGGCAACGCCCAGGTGAACGCGGGGGCGGCGCGGTCGGGGGCGCAGGTCGGTTAGCGGAGGCGGCGCAGGCCTGCCCGGTGGTGGCGGGCGGTTTCGATGTAGGTGCTGACCGCCTGCCGTGTCCAGCTGGTGTCGACGCCGGTGCGCTTGATCGTCGCGGGCACGCCCGCCACCAGCGCGCCGGGCGGCACGACGAAGCCCTCGGGCACGAGGGCGGCCGCGGCGACGATCGAGCCCGCGCCGACGACGGCACGGTTCAGCGTCACAGACCCCGAGCCGATCAGGCATCCGTCCTCGACCACGCACCCCTCCAGGTGCGCGTTGTGCCCGATCACGCAGTCCGCTCCGATCACCGTCGGCGCGCGCACACTCACGTGCACGACCGTGCCGTCCTGCACCGACGTCCGCGCGCCCACCGTGATCGTCCCGTGGTCGCCGCGGAGCACGGCACCCGGCCACACGGACGCCTCAGGGCCGATCGTCACCCGCCCGATCACCACCGCATCAGGGGCCACGTAGGCAAGTTCGTCGATGTCCGGCTCGTCATCGTCCAGGGCGTAGATCGGCACGTGCATAGGGTAGCGTCTCGCTCGTGGCCGACAGATCGCCTGCACAGGTTCAGGAGCTTCTCGCAAGGGCGATCGCCGCGATCGGCGGCCTGGAGCGGCCCGGGCAGACTCTGATGGCGGAAGCCGTCTGGACCGCGATGGCCGACCGAGCCCACCTCGCGGTCCAGGCGGGCACGGGCACCGGCAAGTCGCTGGCCTACCTGGTGCCCGCGCTGCTGCTCACGACCAGCCAGCGCGGCCCGGTCGTCGTGTCCACGGCGACGATCGCGCTGCAGCGCCAGCTCGTCGACCGCGACCTGCCCCGGCTCGTTGACGCGCTGCGCGGCCCGCTCGGCCGCACCCCCGCGTTCGCGATACTCAAGGGCCGCGCCAATTACCTGTGCCTGCACAAGCTGAGCAGCGCCCCGCAGGCCGGGCAGGAGGCGCTGTTCGAGCCGACCAGCGCGCTAGGCCTGCACGTCAAGCGGCTGCACGAGTGGGCAGGCGCCACCGCCACCGGGGACAGGGACGAGCTCGTTCCCGGGGTGCCCGACCAGGCGTGGCGCCAGGCGTCCGTGACAGCAATGGAGTGCATCGGGAGTCAGCGGTGTCCGTTCGGGATCCAATGTTTTAGTGAGCGCGCACGGCGGATAGCGGCGGACGCCGATGTGGTGGTCACCAACCATGCGCTGCTCGCGATCGACGCGCTCGGCGAGGGCGGGATCTTGCCCGAGCACCGCGTCGTCGTCGTCGACGAGGCGCACGAGCTTGTGGACCGGGTGCGATCGGTGGCGAGCGGCGAGCTGTCGGCGACCGCGGTGGAGGCGGCGGTGCGGCGCTGCGGGCGGCTGGCCAGCGAGGCGGAGACCGGGCGGCTCGCCGAGGCGGGCAACGCGCTTGGCCCGCTGCTGCTGACCACGCCCGCGGGGCGGATGGACCGGCTCGATCCGGCGCTGGCGGCGTCGCTCGGCGTCCTGCACAACACGGCCGTGACGTGCGCGGCGGAGGTGCGCAGCGCCGTCAAGCGCAACGAGGGCGACCCGGGGGTGGCCGCCGCCGGGCAGGCGGCACTGGTCGGCCTTGTCGACATCGCGGTCACCGCCGAACGCATGGTCACGACGTTCGACGAGCCGGTTGAGGAGCGCGACGAGGTCGTCTGGCTGGAACGGGCGGACGACGTTGCCGACACATCGCGCCCCGCGACGCTGCACGTCGCGCCGCTTGAGGTCGGGGAGGTGCTGGCAGCATCGCTCTTCGCGCAGCGGACCGTGGTGCTCACCTCCGCGACGCTGACCCTTGGCGGCTCGTTCGTGCCGCTCGCCAGGCAGTGGGGGCTTGACGCGGACTCGATGGGCACCACGTGGAGCGGCATCGACGTCGGCTCGCCGTTCGCGCACGGGCGCAGCGGGATCTTGTACGTCGCCAGGCACCTGCCACCGCCGGGGCGGGACGGGCTCCCGGCGCAGTACGTCACGGAGCTCGCGGGGCTGATCGAGGCGGCGGGCGGGCGGACGCTCGGCCTGTTCTCCTCGATGCGGGCGGCGCGCCAGGCGACCAACGCGCTGCGGCCGGAGCTGGGGTTCCCGCTGCTGTGCCAGGGGGACGACGCGACCGGGCAGCTGGTGCGGGAGTTCGCAGCAGACGAGCCGACCTGCCTGTTCGGGACGCTGTCGCTGT
Source organism: Trebonia sp. (assembly GCA_030038035.1). The sequence continues at coordinate 768 of JASHPP010000353.1, read as the reverse complement.
GGCAGGGCGTGGATGTGCCAGGGCCGTCGCTGCGGCTGGTCGTGATCGACAGGATCCCGTTCCCGCGCCCTGACGACCCGCTGGCGAGCGCGCGGACCCGGCAGGTGGAGGCGCGCGGCGGCAACGGGTTCATGGAGGTTTCCGTCGCGCACGCCGCGCTGCTGCTCGCCCAGGGCGCCGGGCGGCTGCTGCGGTCGGTGGACGACCGCGGCGTGGTCGCGGTGCTCGACCCGCGGCTGGTCACCAAGCGGTACGGGGACTTCCTGCGCGCGTCGCTGCCGCCCTTCTGGCAGACCACCGACCCGCAGGTAGTGCGGGGCGCGCTGCGGCGGCTGGCGGCGAGCTAAGCCGGTGCCGACTACGCCGCTCTGGTTACGCCGCTCTGGTTACGCCACGCCGGCCAGAGGTGGCGGTGGGTGTTCTTGGTGCGTTCTAATGGGTACTTGTGGGGGACATGAGGGAATCAGATGTTCTTGTGGTGGGCGGCGGGCCGTCCGGGCTTTTCGCCGCCGTGGAGCTGGCGCGCCACGGAGTGCGCGCCCGGGTGGTGGAGCGCGAGCGCCGCCCGCACGATCAGGCCCGGGCGACCGCCGTGCAGCCGGCCACGCTGGAAATCCTGCAGCAGGCGGGACTCGCGCAGCGGGTGCTCGAGTCGTCGGTGCACCTGGGGTACGCGCGGATCTTCGACGCGGGCCTGGCGTGCGTGGTCGAGCTGCCGCTGGCGGGGGCCGGCTGCCCCTGGGAGTTCCAGGCCAGCCTGCCGCAGTG
>JASHPP010000352.1 GCA_030038035.1 Trebonia sp. | reverse complement strand
CATATTGTGACTGCCAGGCTGGTGACCAGTGCTGAGGGCCGCTGCTTGGCCGGCGTGCGGGTGATACGGACCTGATGATGCTGCCTGGACCAAGCTGGCGTCTACGGGGCGGACTCTGCCGTGCTGGCAGAACTAACTACACGATTCCTGCACCGCGCCTCGGCCCGCTAGAGTGGACGGGCATCTTGCCCCTCTAGCGGGCGCGGCCCGAGGCAAGGAAGCGATCATGTGCCCTATGCCCGCAGATGATGTGACACCCTCCGTTATGCCAAGGGCCCGGCCCTCCCATCACTCCGGCCCCGGCTACGTGGCGAACCCCAAAGCGCCCGACTTCGAACTAGACGAGCCACTGCGAGGCGCCGCGGCACGGTGGCTCAACCTTGTTCCCGCCGAACACCGCCATGGCGGCGGGGAATCGGCGAAGGATGCTCTGCAGGCGCTGGAGGAACACACGCGCAGCTGCCCTGTTCATCCGCTTGCGGCGCTGTGGGTGGCCCATCGTCACCTGAGCGATCCGGTGCCCTCGGTCCGGATCGCGTCGCTCGTGCTCGCCTCGGAGGCGCTGTGGTGGCTTGGGCATTTTGAGGATGCACGCAGGGCCGCCCAGGCGGCGGCCGACGCCGATCCGGCGTCTTCCCAGGCGCTGTGGCGCCTCACGGTCGCGCTGTACCGCCAGGGTCGATTCGAGGAGGCGGGCGAACGCCTCGATGACCTCCTGAAATCGGCCAGCCGGTTCGCTCCTGCGTGGGCGCTGCGCGGCCAGGTCAAGGTCTGGCTCGACGCGGACAACCCCGCCGCGGGGCGGGCCGACTTCGCCGCCGCGGCGGCGCTGACCTCCGGTTCGGGCACCTGGGTGGTGCCGTACCGGATCGCGGGTGCTGACTTCCAGGCGACGGCTGATGCACAGATCAGGGTTCATGACGCCCAGACGGGCGGTTCCTCCGGCGGGCCTGTGGACGTGGTGTTGCTGCCGGACAAGTCGCGGGTCGAGCGAGGTGTCGACCCGGATCGCCGGTGGCATCTGGAAGGGCCTAGCACCGGGGGCGGCGATTCGGGCAATTTGTTTGGCGGGCTGGGCGGGGACTTCGCTGCGGGGGCACGCTCGCGCGTCTCGTTCGGGATGAGGTTCGTTCTTTATCAGCGGAACATCGAGAACCTCTGTCAGGACAGGGCGACTCTGCGCGAGGAGATCCGCAAGTCGGTGGCCGAGCTTTTCGACGCGGCTCTGGAGTCCCGCGCGGCGGTCGCGATCAAGGGTGCGCCTGAGCAACACGCCGAGGGGGCTAGCGTCCCAGGGGATGAGGACGGCTAGCGCTCGGCCCATAGGAATCGCTCCGGTCACCTGGGCAGCCCCGTGGCTCGGTCAGTACTTCCTGGCGCCATTGGCCTCGATCCAGTGACGCGGCCACGCGATCTGGCACGCGGCGTCATCGAAGGTCCCGATCTCGATATGGCCGGGATTGAGGGTCAGCACCCAGACGGTTGACGGGCCCCTCCATCGCTGCGCCCGGATGCGAAGTTTTCCGCGGATACCGAGACTGCGCCGGTCCGTGCTGCTCCTGCTCGCGGCGGCCGCGGCCCGCGGGACCTGGCACGTCCTTTCCCGGGCCGCATGGGGGACGTCAAGGCCGCAGCAGGGCTGGGAAGCATGCTGGCTGGCGAGGCGTTCGCCGACGGCTACGGCAGTTTCTTCGCCTGGTCGTGAACCTGCGGCAGGTCGGGTGCAATAGATGAGGTGATGGACGACGACGAGCTGATCGCGAGCCTGGCTGGCGGTGACGACATGGCGCTGCGGCAGCTGTTTGACCGGCATGCCCCGTGGCTGGCCGCCCGGCTTCGCAAGGCGCTGCCGCCGGACGACATCGAGGACGTGCTTCAGGAGACGTTCCTCGCGGTGTGGAAGAACGCCGGAACCTACCAGCCGCGGGGCAGCGTTGCTGCCTGGCTCTGGGTGATCGCGCGCAACCAGGCCGCCGTGCTGCTGCGGAAGCGGGGGCCGGCGACCCAGGCCCTGCCAGGCGAGGGGGGGCCGGTCAGCGATCCAGCCGAGGCAGCGGCCACGAGAACCGACCTCGACATCGCCGCGGCCGCGGCCCTCGGCCCGCCCGGCTGCCCGGACCGCGAGGTATGGCGCTTGATGTACGAGGAAGACCGGCCGGTCGCGGAGGTTGCGGAGCTGATGGGCGTCCCCGAGGGAACTGTGAAGAGCCGTGCGCACCGGGCGCGCCGCCTGCTGCGCGCGGCGCTTGGAGGAGTCCAATGAACGATCCGTCGCTGAACGAGCCGGTCAGCGGCGAGAGCCGCAGCACGGCGAACGACGACATCGACCTCGACCGCGTCTGGGTGAACGTCGCCGCGGAAGTCTGGCGCCGTCATCCTGGCCGGCTGGAGCGAGCGGCGGCGCGGCTGCTGCGCTCGCCTGGGCTGGCGCGCGCGCTGTTCACCACGCCCTCGCTGCTGCTGCCGTGGCTGACCGCGTCCGCGGTCGTGCTTGCCGTCGGCACACTCGTCCAGGCGGGCGAGGGCCAGCCGCTGGTCTGGCTGATCGCCCCGGCGGTCGCGGCGGTCGGCATCGCCTACTCCTACGGTCCCGGCCTGGACCCGGCGTGGGAACTGTCCTGCTCCATGGCGGTCAGCGACCGCCTTGTCCTGCTGACCAGGGCCGTCGCGGTGTTCGCGGTGAACGCGGTGCTCGGCCTGATCGCGAGCGCCGCGACCGTGGGCACGCACGCCTCGACACCCACGACGGAGCTCACCTTCGCCTGGCTGCTGCCGATGACCGCCGCCTGCGCGCTCGCTCTCGCGGTAGCGGTTGCCGTCAGGTCGGCGGTTGCCGGCGCGGGCGCGGGCGTGGGCGCCTGGCTCACCCTCGTGCTCGCTCACGGCGCGACCGCCAGTGCGGGCGGCTGGCTGTCCGCCGCGGCACTGACCTCCGCCATCACCGACGCGAACCTGTACCTCCCCTACCTGGCGGTCGCGGCCTGCTGCGCCGTGATCGTGTTGTTCGCCACCCGCCCCCGGAGAGGCCTGCCGTGAACATCGAGCTGACGGACGTCACCCGGACGTTTGGGAGAAACAAGGCGGTCGACGGGGTGAGTCTCGCCGTCGGCCCCGGGGTATTCGGCCTGCTCGGCCCCAACGGCGCCGGCAAGACCTCGCTGCTCCGCATGCTCGCCACCGTGCTGCCGCCGTCGTCGGGCACGGTGCGGCTGCTCGACCGGGACCCCGGCGAACCGGCCGCGCGCACGCGGATCAGGCGCAGGCTCGGCTACCTGCCGCAGAACCTCGGCTATTACCCGTCGTTCACCGTGGCCGAGTTCGTCGAGTACTTCGCGCTGCTCAAGGAGATGCCCGCGCACCAGGTGCCGAAGGCGGTGGCCGCCGCCGTCGAGCGAGTCGACCTCGGCCCCAGGGCCAAGGCCAGGCTGCGCACGCTGTCCGGTGGCATGCTGCGCCGGGTGGGCATCGCGCAGGCGATCGTGAACGGCCCGGACCTGTTGCTGCTTGACGAGCCGACGGCCGGCCTCGACCCCGAGCAGCGGGTCGCGTTCCGCACGCTGATCCGCGACCTTGGCCAGCACGCGACCGTGGTCGTCTCCACGCACCTGGTCGAGGACGTCGGTACTGCGTGCTCCGAGGTGGCGTTGATGGCCGACGGCAAGGTCGTGTTCCGCGGCACGCCCGATGAACTCTCCGCCCAGGGCGAGGGCCACCAGGTCGGCGACTCCCCGCTTGAACGCGGCTACAGCGCGGTCCTCGCGGCATCCCGCAAGCAGGTGGCCGTGTGACTGCTGTCGCCCTCACTCAGCGCACTGGCCGTTTCCGCCCGGCGCGCGCGCTGCGGCTGGAGATCAGGCACAGCGCGGTTGTCTGGGTGCTGCCGGTCCTCGCCGCGCTCTTCTACGCCAACGCGTACCGGACGGCCGCGGGGTATCCGCCGACCTGGACGGTGCGCGCCTCGGTCATCACCGGATCCAACCTCGTCTTCTTCAGCGTGATCGCCGCGGGGATCTCCGCCTGGGTCGCGACCAGGGAAGGCCGCAGGAAGACCGGTGACCTGCTGGCGACGACGGCCCGCGCGGCCTGGGCGCGGCAGGCGACGGTGCTCGGCGCCACGGCGTTCTGGAACGTGCTCGCCTACGTGGCCGGGGTCGCCGTCATCTACATTCAGGCCGCGCTCCAGGCGACCTGGGGCGGCCCGCCGCTGTGGCCGGTGGCGGTCGGCGTCGTGGGGGTCGCCGCGTCCTGCGCGGTCGGCTTCATCTGCGGCACGCTGCTCCCCGGCCGGTTCACCGCGCCGCTCGTCGCGGTCGGCGTCTTCGTCGCGTGGTTCGCCGGAGTCAACGCCGCGAACAGCGTGAACCCGAACGACATGAACAACCTGAACAGCTCGAACGACACGTCCGCGCTGCTCGTGCCGGCTCTGGGCCGCCCAGCGTTTATTGATGTCGGCGTCTACTACCACGTCCCGCCGGACGTTTCCATCGCACAGGTCATGTTCATGGGCGGAGTGCTGCTCGTCATGGTCGGCCTGCTCGCCCTGCTGCCCGCGGCACGCGTGCCCGGCGTCCGGCGTCTGTCCACGGCCAGCCGACGGCGGCTGACCGTGGTGGCAGCCGTCGGCGTCGCGTGCGGCGTGGCCGCGTCCGCGACCGCGTTCTCACTGGCAGGCACCGCGCGGTACTCCCTCGCGACGGGCTGGGAGATCCCCGCGCTGCACGACGCGGCCGACGACCAGCCGGTCCCGTACACCCTCGACTGCACGAGTGGGGCCTTCACGGTGTGCATTCACCCGGCCTTTGCACCCTATCTGGGCGCCATGTCGGCGGCCTTGCAGCCGGCCGCCGCCGAGATCGCCGGGCTGCCGGGCGCCCCGGCCCGGGCCGAGATGACCACGGGCTACGCGCCGCCCGCCGTCGCGGGGACGACGTCGGTCTACGGCTACTCAACCGAACAAGAAGGATTCGGCGACGAGTCGTTCTGGGCCACCCCCGCCATGGCGCAGACCGCGGACTGGGAGCAAGGGGTGCAGCAGGACTTCATCACCTGGTTCGTCTCCGGGCCGGCGGAGCAGTACTCGCCAGGCCCAACCCCGGCGCAGGAGGCGGTGGCGATCGCGCTGCTGGCCAAGATCGGCGCTCCCGTCCCCCCGTACCCGCAGTTCAGCCAGCCGGGCACGCAGTCGGGCGCGTCGAGTACGTCGGGCGCGTCGAGTACGTCGGGCGCGTCAGGGACACAGTCGGGGGCGAGCGCCGCCCAGATCACCGCCGCCGCGAGCCGGTTCGAGTCGCTGTCATCCGTGGCTCGCCGCGGCTGGCTCGCGGCGAACATCGCCGCGCTGCGCTCCAGCGCCATCACCCTGGCGCAGATCCCGTGACGGCCGCTGAGGCCATGACCCCGGCGGTGCCCCCTGCGCTGCCGGCCGCTCCGGCGCCGGCGGCAGGGCGGGTCGCGGCGGGGACCCGGCTGGTGTGGCTGCACCTGCGCAGCCGGCGGGTGCCCGCGGCGCTGCTCGCGCTGGCCCTGCTCGGCGGCGCGCTCCGCGCCGTGCTGCACTGGCGCCTGATGTCCGGCGGAGCGCTCGCGCAGCAGGGCCCGATGGTCATCGAGGCCGGGGCGGCGGTGGTGATCGCGATGACGACGCACAGCCCGTTCGGCGAGGTCGAGCGGGCCGCCGGCCGCTGGCTGCCGTACCTGCGGCTTGCGGCGGCGCTGGCACTGACCGGTATCGCGATCGGCGCGCTCCAGCTCGGCGTGACCGGCGCCAGCGTGCCCGGCGGTGTCCTGGTGCTGGCGCGCAACGTCATCGGTATCGCCGGCATCGGCCTGCTGGCCTCGCTGGTCACCGATGGCCTGCTCGCCTGGATCCCGCCACTTGGCTACCTGGGGTTCGCCGAGTACGCGCTAAGCCAGGCCTGGCGGAACCCGTGGACCTGGCCCGTCCGCCCCCCGGCCGACCGGGGCGCCTGGATCTGCGCCGTGCTGGTTTTCGCGGCCGGCCTGGCCGCCGTCACATTCCGGGGCGCCCGCACCAGCCTCGCCGGCAACGGCTAGCGAACGCCGCTGCGGCCTTCGCCGGTATCAGCGCGTGGGCAGACAAAGCGGGCTGCCCCGAGCCGCATTGCGGCGGCCGCGCTCACGGACGTTTCAGGAACCTCAAATAGAACGCGACGAATACCAGCACGATTCCGACGTTTACCATCAGCCGTGCCCAGAACTGGTGCCTGAAGAATAGGACGTCCAGGCCGACCACGACGGCTACCAGTGCGAGCAGGTAAAGCACGACGCCTGCCTGTCTTCCCACGGCCTCGTTTTACTATATGCGCGATAGTGGAGCAAGCGGCGGCCCCGGTTTCAGCGAGACGCTTGCGCAGGCTGAGCCGTTTGATCGCCTCCGGGTCCCGGTTGACCGCTGTCCTCATACCGGGCATTTACCGCTTGCTCGAGGGTCCAGCCGTCGTGGATGAGCAGTGCGGCGTCGGGCAAGATGAAGCCCGCCTCCCGCCAGGCCAGGGCGGCCGCAAGCGGTACGCCCATCTGTTTCGCCTCGACCGCATCGCAGGGGGCGAATCCGGCATCGGCCCAGGGCCTTGCCTCCTGCGGGTTCATGCCCAGCGCGACCGCGCGCACGGTGTCACAGATGCGCAGCCCTTCGCGCGCCCAGCGGCGGGCAGTCACCGGGGTGAGGTCGTGCGTGCGCGCCCAGTAGATCTCGATCGGGGAGAAAGGCGCCCAGTCGCGCAGGTCCTCAGATGTCAGGCCGTAAGCCTGCGCCTCGGCGGCTTCGCGCGCCGTGCGCGGGCGTCCGGTGAGGGTGTCAGCCACCGGCAGTCAGCTCATCGGGCACGGCGGCTGCGCAATCGCGCCATGCCCGCTCGAACCCCCTGGCGACCTCGTCCGGCTGGCCGGCCAGGAACGGGAAGGGACGCGGCCCGTCTTCGGCGGCCGGGCGGTTGAGGCCGCCGATAATCGGAAGGTGCACGCTGTGGTTGACTGCGGGATCGCGGATCGTCCCTTTCGGATCCCGCCCGGCGGCCACCGCGTCCAGGTCCTCAAGCAGCCGCTTGCGCATGAGGATCACCCCGCGGTCGCTCTCCCCCAGGTGCTCTTTCGAGCGGTCCGCGATGACCCCCTGACCCACCCAGGCGATGAAGTCCTGGTTCATGACGTGGCTGTCGATCCAGCGGCCGGTTCGCTCGTCCCTGACGGGGGCGTACCAGCAGGGAATCACGTCCTGCCCGAACGGGATATCACCGGGCAGCTCGTCGATGAACCACCCGACGCTGAGCGTATGCCCGTCGTCGACCGGTACCCGCCATTCGAAATGCCCGGTGTACAGGCAGTTGGGCCACAAGCACACCCGGCCGGTCGTCCACAGCTCGTCGTTTTCCGTGGTGTCCTCGCGGATGCGGCGGTAGACGAAGCCGTAGTCGAATTCGTCAAAGCCAAGCCGCTGATGGGCCGGCGCCCGTGGGCCGTCAGCGCCGCGCAGCACCCGCGACCAGTTGTCATGCAGCCATTCGAAGTGGACCGGATCGATCGAGTTCTCCTGGCACTGGAACCAGTTGCACGGAACCTCCGAGATGGCTATCTGCTTGTAGCCGCGCGAGTGATACCGGTCCCAGTCAGGCAGCAGCGGCGCCGGCTCAGGCCCCATGTAGGCCCACACCAGGCCAGCTTTCTCCCGCACCCGGTATGCCTTGATGCGAACCTTGTCCCTGAAGCGGCTCGCCGGGTGCCGTGTCTCCTCAAACGGCTGATGAAGGCATCCTCCGGTATGGTCGAAAAGCCAGCCGTGGTAATTGCAGCGCAGGCCCCGTTCCTCGACAAAGCCGTACGTCAGGTCCGCGCGGCGGTGCGGGCAATGCCGGTCCACCAGGCCGTAGTTTCCGCCCTTATCGCGGAACAGGGCCAGGTCCTCGCCCAGGATGCGCACCGCCTTCACGGCCTGCCGGCTGAACTCCGCCGCACCCGCGACCGGATGCCAGTAACGCCGCAGCAACTCTCCCATCGCGGTGCCCGGGCCTGTCTCACACAGCAGCCGGTTCCGCTCCTTGCTCAGCAACGCCGTCCTCCCAGGGGCTGTCGTTAACATCTTCACCTTGTTTTCTCCGGTAAGGAACCCCGCGCGGCCGACGACGAGGGACCCGGCTGCTCCGCGCTGTGCAGGCCCCAGAACCGTGCGCAGGGGGCTGAACTGCCGGGTTGGGCACGGCGGTCGCACCTGTCCGTCGGCTGCCTGTTGTTCATGCTCCGGTATCCGGCTGGCCACCCTGGCGCCGCTGTCGGGGCGTTGTCGACTGCATCGTCGTGGTCGGCCGGAACATTTACCAAGCGGACATGCGCGGTCGCGCATGCACGGCAGCCCTCCCGCTGGCCCTGCACGCGCCCGGCCGGACTACGTGGAAGCTATGGACTGCCCCTGACCAGTCGTTTCCGCCGCGATAACCGGGCTGCCCGCAAAGCCCGGCTCCGGGATTCCGGCATACCGGGCATATCGCGCGGCCGGATGGCCGCCGACGGGCACCCGGCGGCGCAGACGCGGCTGCACCGCGGCCACGTGACGACGGGAAGCCGCAGGCCAAACCCTGATTGGCGGCCGTCGTGGCAGATGGGCCATCAGGAAGCCCTGGGGTCATTACCTGGCCGCACGATCGTGCATATTTCTCTCGTGCAGAGTTCCCCAAGGAGGGGACGAGGTTCTATTCATCCAGCCGACCGGGTCAGCGTGAAAGTGGTGCCGCAGGTGGTGATCGTGCCGCCAAGCGCCGTCCCGCCCTGGCTGGGCGGGCCGGCGCTGATACCCACCATCTCCCATCCGGGTGGCTGGCTGATCCACTTGTCTGGCGTGAGGGTCACTCCCGCCGACGAGTAGGTGCCGGTCATCGTGTAGCTGCCGGAAGGGACATCGGGGTTGGCCGGCAGCGCGAAAAAGTTGAACGTCGCCGTGAGAGTGCCACCCGGGGCCGCCCGTATCACGAGCCTGAGCCCGGTCTCGCCTTGCGCGCAGACGTAGGAGCCCGTCCACGTGCCCGTGAGGGCTGACGGGCTGAGACTGGCCGAAGAGGCAGGAGTCGGTGCGGCAGCGGGGGCAGAACTGGCCGGCCGCGCAGAAGGCGGATGGGCTCCTGCGCCCGTGGTGGCATGGGCAGCGGCCGAGGTGCTCCCGCCTGGGCCGGCGGCGTGGTGGCTGGTCAAGGCGACGGCCGTGACGGCCGCGACGGCGGCCACGGCGACGGCGGTGCCGCCTGCGAGTGCCAGATGCAGGCGGCCGCGCGGCCGCTTGCCCTGCGTGCCCCGCTGCCCCCCGTCGCCGCCGTCGCCGCTTTCCTCCCCGCGCAGGCGGCGCAGGTAGCGCAGGTGGGCCAGGTGTTCCAGGTGCAGGATGTGGCGCAGGTGCCACTGGTGCTGCCCGGCGCGGGTCACCCGGCCCTGCCCGGCATGCCGCACGTTCTCCGCGTGCCGCGGGTCGCGGACCCCGCCGTCCTGCCGGGACCCCCCGCCGAGCCGGACATGCTCCACCACCGCGCCCTGCACCGCCGCCGGGGCCGCCCCCGGCGGCCACAGCAGCGCCAGCAGCA
>JASHPP010000351.1 GCA_030038035.1 Trebonia sp. | reverse complement strand
TCGTGCCTCACCGAGGCGCGCTTTGGCATAGCGTGGGGGGTCACGGGCGCGGCTCGTGCCTGCCTGGACAGCGCGGTGACGTACTCGACAACGCGGACGCAGTTCGGCAAGGCGATCGCCGGGTTCCAGCTCACCCAGTCGAAGCTGGCCTGGATGGCCGTGTCGCTGTACCAGGCGCAGCTCCTGGCTTTGCATCTTGGGCGGCTGAAGGAAGCTGGAACGCTGACGCCTGTGCAGGTTAGTGCCGCGAAGATGGCCAACGCACGGGCCGCGATCGATATCGCGCGGCAGGCCCGGACCATCCTGGCGGCCAACGGCGTCACGCTGGAGTACCCAGTGATCAGGCACGCGAACAACCTGGAAGCCGTGATCACCTACGAGGGAACCGAGGAGATCCACGCGCTGGCGATCGGACAGGCCCTGACTGGAATATCCGCCTACCGCTGACCTTCGGTACGCTTCGGATCGGAGTGCCGCGCGGCCTGGTGCCGGCGCTGGCACTGCGGGGTGCTAGCTCAATGGCAGAGCAGCGGACTTTTAATCCGTTGGTTCAGGGTTCGACCCCCTGGCGCCCCACCAGCCAAAACACTGGTCAGGGCACCTGCCGAAACGGCCCCGGGAGACCGGAACGGGACCAGAACGGGACCACGGATACCGGAAGCGGCCACGGTCACGCCTCGCGCTTCCTGCCGGACGGCTTGGCTATCAGCGCGACCACCGTCTCGGCTGAGCCGATCTGCGCCTGCACCGACACGTGCTGGTAGAAGTCCTGGGTGAAGTACGCCGAGCTGTGGCCGAGCGTCTCGGAGACGACCTTGGTGTCGGTGCCGGCCAGGAGGGCCAGCGTCGCCGCGATGTGCCGTGCGGCGTGGAGCTTGAGCACGGGAAGCCCCGCCTCCTGGCAAAGCCGCTTCCACTCGGCGGAGACCCACCCCGGGCTCAGCGCCGCGCCGAGCTCGTCAGTGAACAGGCGCCCGGAGTCCTCCCACGCCGCCCCTGCGGCCAGGCGCTCGCGCCGTCGCCGGGAGCGGTGCGCCTTCCCCTCCTTGACGCTATCCTTGTCGAGCCCTACGACGCGCTCCCCCGCCCTGCTCTTCGGCGGTCCCCAGACGAGCCGCTTGCCGACCTGGACGAGCGCCACGTTGACCGTGATGGCCGCCGCGTCAGTGTCGAGCGCGTCGTCCGGCATGCCGACAAGCTCGCCGCGGCGGAAGCCGCGCAGCAGCGCCAGGCGCCACATGTAGATCAGGCGGTGGCCGGTGTGGAAGTCGAGGAAGTGCCCGACCTGCTCGGGGGTCCACACCTTGACGGGCTGGCGCGTCTCCGGTGGCAGCTCGACGGCGCTCGCCGGGTTGAAGCCGATCGTGTGGAGCTTCTTGACGTGCCAGTTCAGGAACCCGCGCAGGCTCGCGTGTATGCGGTGCTGCGTGGTGTTGCCTGTGAGCCTCGGGTACGCGCGGACGTCGCCGGGCAGCACCGGCTTGCGCTTCTCCTCCTTGGCCGCGGCGATCTCCTCGTTGAACAGGTCGATGCGCTCGAAGACCATCACGCACAGCTCGCCGGTGACACGGTCGACGGGGATTTCGGCCAGGACCGGGAGCAGCCAGTTGACGCCGTGCTCCTCGACAGCCTTGACGTAGCTGGCGCGGCGGGACTTGCGCTTCATGGCCAGCCAGACCGCCCACGACTCGCCGAACGCCGGGCTGCTACCGAGGTCCTCCCGGCGCAGGCCCAGGCGGCGCCGCACGTCCTCGACGGCGGGCAGCTCGCCGCCGCGCGCCGACTTGGCGAAGACCAGGTCGCCGATCCGCTGGCGCGCCCGCTCGTCGTCTCCGGCGAGCTTGATCAGGTCCCTGATCGTGTCGAGCGCTGTGCTCGCGTCGGCCTCGCGGCCGAACCCGGAGCGCTTCAGCTGGCGGCGCCCGCTCGTCGTCTCCACGCGGATCTTCAGGCACCACGTGCCATGGCGGCGCTTCTCAAGGTCCGGGCAGTCGGCGCCGAGCTCGCGGCCGGTCGCCGGGTCCTGGCAGTAGCAGCGCTTGAAGGTCGCGCCGTTGGCAGTCATGCCTCGTCATCCCCCCAATCCGGGCGTTCATCACGCGGAGGCTGACCGATCGTGAAGGCTGCGATGACCCGCTCCATCGTGGAGCCGCGGCCCGGGCGGTCCTCGGCCGGCAGTTCCCAGACGCGCATCATCGTCGCCCCGGGCGACACGCCGCGGCCCTGGCTGCCGGTGATCAGGTCGAACGATTCGCGCCACGTGAGGTGCCGCTCACCGCTGCGGATGCCTTCGGCGGCGCCGCGGTCCTCGGGCTTGGGTGGCACGTAGAAGAACCACACGGGGACGCTGAACGCCAGAGAGAATGCCGCCAGGTCGTCGGCGGTGAAGTGGCGGACGCGCTTGCCGTGATAGGAACGCTCGGCTGCGGAGTAGACGGCCTTGGACCAGCGCTCGCCCAGGTACGGCGCCAGTCGCTCGACCGCCTGCTCTTGCGACAGTCCCCGCGCCTTGCGCACCCGCATCAGGTTGTACGCCACAACCTGATTGCCTGTAAGTGCTTCGGACATGACGCCAGTCTGCCCCGGGCGATGCCTATGAGTCAACACTGACGCAGACTAAATCAGATTCAGCGACACGCTGACGCGCGTCTAAGTTGACCATCGGGCATCAGAGAGCTAACTTGCCTGTATGCCCGAGGAATCAACGTCAGCACTGACTTCGCCGGCATCGGTGCCTCCGCTGCGCGCGGTCCGCATCGCGCACGGCCTCACCCTGCGGGAGACAGCGCGCCGTGCGCGGATAGACCCTGCGCACCTGTCGCGTGTCGAGCGCGGCGAGAAACAGCTCTCCGTCGAGGCCCTCGGACGGCTCGCCGAAGTCCTCGTTCTGCCGGAGCTCGCCCGGCTCCTGGCGCCCTACCGGACAGCGTCATGAGCAAGGTCTGGACGCGCGACGACGTCGTCGCCCTGGGCGTGCGCACCGACGTCGAGACGGCGGGCAGCATCTTCGACCTGAGCAGGACGCAGACCTACGAGCGGATCAAGGACGGCACGTTCCCCGTGCCGACGTTCCGGATCGGCCGCCGCGTCGTCGTGCCGGTCGCGCCGATCCTGACCCTGCTCGGCCTTGATACGGAAGCGGCCGGGCCGCCCAGCCCGGCCGCCGCCAGCGAACAGACCCACGGCGAGAGGTCCGACGATGCCAAGCCTACGCGGCGCCAGCTCCGAGCGCTCAGCGGCTGACGGCGGCCAGCCGCAGCCAGGGCCGGGGCGGTGAGCGGGAAGTGGCTCAGTCAGGCCGCGGTCCACTGGGCGCTATTCGAAGCCGACGGCGTTCCGGCGCGCCTGGTGTCGGCGCTCGTGGCGGTCGCCATGCACGCTGACGAGCACGGGCGCGGCGCGTGGCCGTCGGCCTCCACCGTTGCCGCCATCACCCGCAAGTCCGAGGCGCAAGCGAAGAAGGACATGCACGAGCTGGAGAAGCTCGGGCTGCTGCGGACGGGAGACCGGCGCCTCGTGATGCACATGCGGGCCGACCGGCGGCCGAACGTGTGGGACCTCGCCATGCCGGAACGGGGTGCGTCCAGACGAACCCCGTCATCGGGAGGGGGCGGCGACCGGGGTTCATCTGAGCGAACCCCGCGCACTGTGCCACGGGGTTCATCTGGGACCGAAACGGGGTTCATCTGGGACCAAAACGGGGTTCGTCCAGATGAGCGGGAAGAGTTCCTTAAGAACTCCGGAACAGGCGCGCCGCCCGCCCGCGTTGCGGGCGCGGGCGACGGCACGCCGGAAACCCAAACCCCTGCGCCGCCCGGCGACCGCGAGCCCGTCGACGTCGGTGCAGAGATCGCCAGGGCGAAGGCGCGCCTCGCCGCGCTGAACGGCCGACCCGCCGGCGTACCGCCTACCGGCACGCCGGTGAGCGGTACGCCGGTGCCACCCGCGGAGACACCTGACGGCCACGCCGTCGACCCTGAGCACAGGCAGCGCGAGCTCGACCGGCTCGCCGCGTGGATGGCCGAGCACCCCGAGGCGGCGGCACAGTGACGGCCACCACTGCCCGCCTCGCCGCCGCCCGCGCGATGAGCGAGGCCGAGCTCCAGGACCACGTCCGCCAGCTCGCCACCGATCTGGGTCTGGCCGTCCAGCACATCACGAACCCGCGCCGC
>JASHPP010000350.1 GCA_030038035.1 Trebonia sp. | reverse complement strand
CCGCCGGCAGGCTGGGCGGCTTAAGTTCCTGGCATTGAAGCCTATTGGCAGGCGGCGGGGGCCCCGCCGCCGATAGCGGCCGGGACCGAGCCAGCCTGGAGCGGTCCCCGAACTGGCAGGTCCAGCAAGCGTTCCGTATCCTATGTGGCCGCCGTTTCGGTATGTGAGACCGCTGCGGGAAGCCGCCCATGCGGGGGGTTTCGGGGTCGCCCCCGGGGCTAACAGCGTCCACCGGGCGATAGAGCGACGGCGCCGCAGCTCAGCCGCCGCAGACGGGGGCACTGCGTGACGAGCAATCCACTCGCGGACGGGGGCACCGCGTGGCGCGGCGCCGCCGCTCCCGTCACAATACAAGCTTGGGTAAACGTAAACAAGTCGTGACTATCGGGACACGCCGCTGCGGGCTGTCGCAACGGAGCTCATACGGTAGGGCGCTAACCGGACACCTAAGCTGAGACGGCGGGAAGACGCGACACGAGGATGGCGACGATGACTGAGTTTTCGTTCACCGAGCTGCTTCCGCTCGGGCACGACGAGACCGTGTACCGGAAGATCGGTGCGGGCGGGGTGAGCAGGCACGCTGCGTTCGGGAGAAAATTCATCGAAGTCGACCCGCAGGCGCTCACCTCGCTGACCACGACGGCGATGCGCGACATCGCCCACCTGCTGCGTCCCGGGCACCTGCGCCAGCTACGGTCCATCCTCAAGGACCCAGAGGCGAGCCCGAACGACCGGTACGTCGCCCGCGACCTGCTGCAGAACGCCTGCATTGCCGCGGGCGGCGTGCTGCCGATGTGCCAGGACACCGGCACCGCCATCGTCATGGGCAAGCGCGGCCAGCGGGTGCTCACCGACGGCCGCGACGAGGAGCACATCGCCCGCGGCGTCTACGACGCGTACACGACACTGAACCTGCGGTATTCGCAGCTGGCGCCGCTGACCATGTGGGAAGAGAAGAACACCGGCTGCAACCTCCCGGCGCAGATCGAGCTGTACGCCACCGACGGCGAGCAGTACAAGTTCCTCTTCATGGCCAAGGGCGGCGGGTCGGCCAACAAGTCGTACCTGTTCCAGGAGACGAAGGCGGTGCTCAACCCGGCGCGGATGGCGTCCTTCCTCGAAGAGAAGATCCGCGCGATCGGGACGTCCGCCTGCCCGCCGTACCACCTCGCGATCGTCGTCGGCGGCACGAGCGCCGAGTTCGCGCTCAAGACCGCCAAGTACGCGTCGGCCAGGTACCTGGACACGCTGCCGGCGTCGGGTTCGCCGGGCGGGCACGGGTTCCGTGACCTGGAGCTTGAGGCGCTGGTCCTCGGGATCACGCGCAAGATCGGGATCGGCGCCCAGTTCGGCGGCAAGTACTTCTGCCACGACGCGCGCGTGATCCGGCTGCCCAGGCACGGCGCGTCGTGCCCGGTGGCGATCGCGGTGTCGTGCTCGGCGGACCGGCAGGCGCTCGGCAAGATCACCGCCGACGGCGTGTTCCTTGAGGAACTGGAGACCGATCCGGCCCAGTACCTGCCCGATCCGTCCGCCGTGACGGAGTCACAGGGGGAGGTGGTCGCGATCGACCTCGGCAGGCCGATGTCGCAGATCAGGGCCGAGCTGGCGAAGTACCCGGTCAAGACGCGGCTGTCGCTGACCGGCCCGATGGTGGTGGCCAGGGACATCGCGCACGCGAAGATCGCCGAGCGGCTCGACGCGGGCGAGCCCATGCCGGCGTACCTGCGGGATCACCCGGTGTACTACGCGGGCCCGGCCAAGACGCCCGCCGGGTACGCGTCGGGGTCGTTCGGGCCGACGACCGCGGGCCGGATGGACTCCTACGTAGAGCGGTTCCAGGCCGCTGGCGGATCGTTCGTTATGCTGGCCAAGGGCAACAGGTCCGCGGGGGTGACCGAGGCGTGCAAGCGGCACGGCGGGTTCTACCTCGGCTCGATCGGCGGGGCGGCGGCGCGTCTGGCCCAGGACTGCATCACGAAGGTCGACGTGCTGGAATACCCCGAACTCGGCATGGAGGCGGTGTGGAAGATAGAGGTCCGCGACTTCCCCGCGTTCATCATCGTGGACGACAAGGGGAACGACTTCTACGCCGAGGCTTCCGGCCCGCTGCTGTCCATCGGCAGTTCCGCGTCCCTGTTGGCACAAACCAGCCGACCCTGAACGCTGGTATGGTCCGGCTATGCCCCCTATGACAGGGCGGGTCATCGCCGGGCGATACGCCCTTTCCGCACCCATCGGCCGTGGCGCCATGGGCGTGGTGTGGCGTGCCCGGGACCAGCTCCTGGACCGGGACGTGGCCGTCAAGGAAGTGGTGCTGTCGGCGGCGATCGGCGAGGACGAGCGGAAGAACGCCTACCAGCGAACGCTGCGCGAGGCGCGGACCGCGGCGCGCCTGTCCCACCGGGGCGTGGTGACCGTCTACGACGTGGTGGAGGAAGACGGCCGCCCCTGGATCGTCATGGAGCTCGTGCCGTCGCGTTCCCTGGACCAGGTGCTCACGGCGGAAGGGCCGATGTCCCCGCTACGCGCGGGGCGGATGGGACAGCAGCTGCTCGCCGCGCTCGCCGCCGCGCATGCCGCCGGGGTGCTGCACCGCGATGTCAAGCCGAGCAATGTCCTGATCGCCCCGGACAGATCCGGCGGGGTCTGGGAGGAACGGGCGGTCCTGACCGACTTCGGCATCGCGCAGTTCGAGGGCGACCCGCGGCTCACGCAGACCGGCATGGTGATGGGTTCCCCCGGGTTCACCGCGCCGGAGCGGATCCGGGGCGGTGACGCCACGCCGGCGTCGGACCTGTGGTCGCTTGGCGCGACGATTTACAACGCGGTCGAGGGCCAGGGGCCGTATGAGGCGCGCGGCGGGGCGATCACCACGATGTCCGCGATCATCAACGAGGACGCGCCGCCGGCGGTGAGTGCCGGACGGCTCGGCCCGCTCATCGCGGCGCTGCTGCGCCGCGAGCCATCGGCCCGGCCTTCCGCCTCGACGGCCGCGCGGCTGTTCGCGGAGGTCTTGCCGCAACTGTCCGACGGTCCGCCGCACACGGCGACCGTGCGCTCCGCGTACGTTGCTGAACCGGCCGCCGCGGCGGGCTCGCTCGTGGCGCCCGCGCCGTCGTCCCCCGCCGGCGAGGCAGGCGAGGCGGCGCTGGCGGCGAAGGCCGCTCCGGCCGGCGCGGACGCTGCGGGCGCCGCGGCGCAGGCAGTGGGTGCGCCAGCCGTTGCGAGCGCCGGGGGCGGTGGGGGCGCCGGGGGCGCCGGAGCCGTCGTGAGCGCGGCGGGTGCCGCGGCCGACGGGCAGGCCGCGCCTGCCGACGAGGCGGTGCCCGTCGAGGCGGCCGAGTCGGGCACTCATGTGGCTACCTCGCGCGACGCCGTGGCAGCCGATTCCGCGGAGGTGCCTGGCGCTCGTGCGGCGGTG
>JASHPP010000349.1 GCA_030038035.1 Trebonia sp. | reverse complement strand
CGTGGCGGCCGGCCTGGGCAACCTGCGCCTGGACGGCGCCGCGGGCGGCATCACCGCGCTGGCCTGGCTGTCGGCCCTGGCCATGCTGGTGCTATCCGCCGCGGTGCTGTCCTGGCCGGCGCTGCACGCCCCGACCCCCGGTGCGGCCAGGCTCCGCCGCGGCCGCCAGGCCCGGCTCGCGACGATCGCCTGGGCGGGCGGCGATCTGGCCTTGGTAGCGCTCGCCGCGGTGGCGGTATGGCAACTGCGCGGCTATTCGGCGGTCGCGCATCCGGCGGCGGGATCGCTCGGGATCGATCC
Organism: Trebonia sp.; assembly: GCA_030038035.1. Next base: position 9,804 of record JASHPP010000349.1, on the reverse strand, counting down.
GGTGGTTGCCGTCGCCCCCGCGCTCGCGCTGGCCGCGGTGGCGCTCATCCCGCTCCGCGGGCTGCCGCTGCTGGCCAGGCTGGCCGACAAGGCGACCGACCGCGAACGGCGGCTGGCCGCCGCCATGGTGAGCTGGCAGATCGCCAGGCGGCCGATCCGCCAGGCGGGCCCGGCCCTGCTCGTCGTCGTCGCGACGGCGACCACCACGCTGGCGCTGGCCGGCTACGCGAGCTGGCGGCATTCGGCCGCGGACCAGGCCGCCTTCGCGGTCGGCTCGGATGTGCAGGTGAACTCCGCGGCCGCGCTGGCGCCAGGCGCAGCCGAGGCGATCGCACGGGCACCTGGTGTTACCGCCGCGACCTCGGCCGGCGTCGCCAGCATCGGCAACGGAGGCCAGTTGATCGCGCTGGACGCGAGCACGGCGGGCAAGACGATCCTGCTCCGTCCCGACCTGTCGCCGCTTCCGCTGAGCGCGCTGTGGCAGCGCATCACCCCGTCGCAGTCGTCTGGGCTGGCGCTGCCCGGCAAGCCTTACCGGCTGGAGGTCGTCGCGGCCCTGGGGGCGGGCCCGCGCAGCAGCGCGGCCGCGGTACGGAGGGATCTCGGGTCAGTCACAGTCACGGCCTCGATCCAGGTGGCCGGCGGCGGCGTCTACCAGATACCCGCCGCCGGGAGCCTGCCCGTCGACGGTCGCCCGCACTCGCTGGTCTTCACGCTGCCAGGTCTGGAGCAGGTGCGGCTGCTCGGGCTCACGTTTACCTATGTCCTGCCGCCGTACGACCCGGCCAGCCCGGCGTCGGCCCAGACCGCCAGCCTCACCGTCGATTCGCTCGCGGTAGCCGAGACGGCCAGCGGCCCGTTCGGCAGGCCGTTCTCCTACGGTGACGTCCTGCGGACGTGGTCGCCCACGGGATCGTCGCCGGTCGTCCCGATAGGGCCGCCGAACGCTTACGGGCAGAACCCGCCATCGGACGGGGCACCGCCATCGGTCCGGGGCTGGCGAGGCGTCGCCGGGGGCGGACAGCGGCTCACGTTTACTCCAGGACACGATCCGTCCGTGGAGGTCCAGCTCGACTACGGCTTCAATCCCACGTCCGCCATTGCGGCGATCGCGGTCACGGTGCCACCGCCGTCCCAGGTCGTCCCGGCCATCGCCACCGACGGTTACCTGGCGGCCAACCGGCTCGGCATCGGATCGGCCATCTCGGTTCAGGTCAACGGCTCCCCGGTCACGGTCCAGATCGTGGCGTCGGTGGTCAACTTTCCGACCGTCTTCGGAAACGGCGGGGCGCTGATCGTCGACCTCGGGGCCGTCAATGACGTGCTCGTCACGGAGGGGCCGCCCTTGCCGGTGACTCGCTTGTGGCTGCGCACCGCTGACGGCCAGGTACCGCGGCTGCCGGCCGGCCTCGGCCTGTCTGTCTCCGGCCTCGCCAGCCAGCAGGCGGCCCTGCTCGGCAACGCGCTGCTGACGGCTCCCCGGCAGGCCATGCTGGCCATCGGGGCGGCCGCGGTGCTGCTCGGCGTGCTCGGGTTCTCGATCAGCGTCGCGGCCAGCCTCCGCTCGCGGCGAACGCAGAGCGCGGTGTTCGCCGCGCTCGGTGTGGGGAAAAACGCCCAGGCCGGTCAGCTGTGCCTGGAACAGTGCGCGCTCAGCCTTCCGGCCGCGGCCGCGGGCCTGCTGGCGGGGATCGGCCTGGCCCAGCTGATCGTGCCCGCGCTCACCCTGACCGCGGGTGCGACGCAGCCGGTGCCGTGGGCCCTGGTGATAGTGCCGCTTGGCCTGGCCGGTGCGCTGGCCCTCGTCACCGCGGCCGTGCCCGCCGCCGCCGCGGCCCTGACGGTGCTGCGCAGACCCGACCCGGCGGCACGGTTGCGGGCGGAGGCGGGATGACAGCGCTGTGGCTGCGGCCGCGCGCCGCCTGGGTGACGCTGACCGGCACCGGCGCCGTGGCCAGTGTCGCCTTCGCCTTGCTCGTGTTCGCCGCCGTCCTGGCCAGCCTGGCGATCCCGCGCGAGAGCGTTGGCTTGCGCGACGGGGCGCTGCAGCGCGTGATCGCGGCTTCGCAGCCCGCCGACCAGACCGTCATCGGGATGGCGGGTGAGACGTCCATGTTGGACGAAACCGGGCAGGTGCTGGCCACTGACATCGCGGCGATCGGCGCCTCGTTGCGGGCGCGGCTGGCCGCGGGCGGGGTGCCGGTCGTCAGCGACCCGCCCGCCTGGGCGGGCCTGACCACAGGCTTCGTGCCGGTCAGCGGGGCAGCCCAGGCCGCCGGGTACGGGCAGCCGCAGTTCGAGCTGGCCTACCGGACGGCGCTGGCCCGCTACAGCCATATCGTGGCCGGACGGCTCCCGGTCGGCGGCTCGGTGGCCGGGCAGCGGGCCGTGCTGCAGGCGGCCGTGACCAGCACCACCGCGGCCAGGCTCGGGCTGCGGGTAGGCGACCGGCTGAACGCGGGGCCTGTGCAGCTGGTGGTCACAGGAATCGTCCGGCCTGCGAACCCGGCTGCCGCCTTCTGGACCCAGGATCCCGCGGTGGCCAGGCCCGCGCTGTTGGCAGGCACGTCGGCTCAGCCGCCGTACTGGATCGGGGCGGTCTTTATCGGCCCCGGTGCGCTGCCGCTGATCGAGTCCAGGTACGGCACCAGTGAGATGCAGGTGATCTGGGCGTACGCGACCGCGCTCGGCCGGCTCACCGCGGGCCAGGCCAGCGGGGTGGATGCCAGCGTCGCCAGCCTGGTCTCCTCCGGGGCAACGTTCCTGGTCCCCCGGATCAAGAACCCGGTCACGGTGACGATCGACTCGCAGATCCCCTCGATCCTGTCGCCGTTCGTCGCCGGGGAGAGCGCCGCCGCCCCCGTGCTCGAGCTGCTGTACGTCAGCCTGGCCGTCATGGGGGCGGTGGTGGTGCTGCTCGGCGCCCGGCTGGTCGCCCAGCGCCGCGCCGCGGAGTTCACGCTCATGCGTGCCAGGGGCGCGGCGCTGTATCAGCTCGCCTGGCTGGTGCTACGCGTCAGCGTGGTCATCGCCGCGGCCGCCGGGGCGGCGGCCGCGGCACTCGCCATCGGCCTGACCCCCGGCGACGGTGACGCGGTGGGCTGGTGGCTGGCCGGCCTCACGATCGCCGTGACCCTCCTCGGCCCGGTGCTGATCAGCGTGGTCCCGCAGCGCGTGGCGGCGCCGGTCACCGGCCGGGCCGGGGGCCGGGCAGGAGCGCGCCGGGCAGGCGGCCGTAAGCAGGCGGCCCGGCGGATCGTCATCGAGACGGCGCTGGTCGCCTTGGCCGTCGGCGGGCTTGTCGTGCTCAGGGACCAAGGCGTGAGCTCAGGAAGCAGCGGCCTGTACACGAGCGCGGCGCCGGTGCTCCTCGCGGTCCCTGTGGCGGTCGTCGTGCTGCGCTGCTACCCTCCGCTCGCCCGCGAGCTGGCCCGGATCGCGGGCCGCTCCCGCGGGGTGGTCGCGTTCGTCGGCCTGACGCGGGCTACCCGTACCCCGCCCGGCACCGTCTTGCCGTCGTTCGCCCTGGTGTTGGTGCTGGCCATGGTGGCGTTCCCTGACATGGTCGCCGCGTCGGTAACCCGCAGCCAGGTGGCCGCATCCTGGCAGCAGGTGGGCGCCGACGCGATCATCTCGGCCCCGCCCGGTCAGGTGATCACCCCGGCGCTGCAGCGCCAGGTCTCTGCCGTCCCGGGCGTCGTCTCCACCGCTACCGCGGTGCAAGACCCCGGGTCTGTGCCCGCCGGGTTCGAGTTGTACGTGATGTTCGTCGACCCGGCCCGGTTTGCCGCGGTGCTCGATCAGGCGCCCGGCCCCCGTTTCCCGCTGGCCGCGCTGTCGGGGAAGGCCGGGACGTCCGCGACCTTCCCTGCGGTCGCCACCCCCGCCGCCGCCCAGCTTGTCGGCACCGCGCCGACCTACGTCACCGTGGGGGCCAGCACGATCCCGGTCCGGCTGGCCGGACGGATCGGCAGCGTCCCCGGCGCGACCACGGACGCCGTCGTGGTGCTGCCAGTTCAGGCGCTCGGGCCTAATCCGCCCGGGCCGGATCTGATGCTGGTCGCCGGGCCCGGGCTGGACGGGGCGCGGCTGAGCGCGGTTGTCGCCCGCGCGCTGCCAGCCGCGGTGGTGACGTTGCGTGCCACGGCCCTCGCCGCGCTCACCACGGCGCCGGTGCTGCAGGCGGCGCAGACGGCCCTCACGCAGGGACTGGCTACCGCGGCCGGATTCGGCGCGCTGGTGCTGCTGCTGTCGCTGCTGCTCACTGCGGGGACCCGCGAGATGACGCTGGCGGGCCTGGCCACGATGGGGCTGCGGCGCTGGCAGGCCCAGCTGATGCTGGCGGCCGAGACGCTTCCCCCGGTCATAGCCGCCGCCATCGGCGGCGTCGCCTGTGCCTGGCTGCTCGCGCCGCTGGTCGGGCCGGCGCTGAACCTGGCGGTGATCAGCGGGACCGGGTCGGCCATCGTGGTGACTCCCGCCGCATTGCCGCTGATCGTTTCCGCGGCCGGGCTGGTGCTGGCCGCGCTGCTCGTCCTGGCCGTGCAGGCCCTGATCACCTACTACCGTGGCGGTGCCAGGGCGCTGCGGATCGCTGACTGAAGGAGGCCCGGCACATGACCCAGCCCGCTGGACATATCCCGGAGGAGCAGGCCCCCACCGGTGCGGACGGGATGATCGTCTGTGACCGGCTGGTCCGGATCTACTCCGGCGAGGGCATCGAAGTGCAGGCCCTGCAAGGGCTGGATCTGCTGATCGCCGAGGGGGAGCTGGCCGCGCTGATCGGCGCGGCGGGCAGCGGCAAATCCACGCTGATAAACATCCTCGCCGGGCTGGACACACCGACCGCGGGGGCGGCGTGGGTGGCTGGCCACAACCTGGGGACGATGACCGCCCAGGAGCGGCTCGCCTACCGGCGCAGCGTCGTCGGCTTCATCTGGCAGCAGACGTCGCGGAACCTGCTGCCCTATATGACCGCCCGGCAGAACGTGCTGCTGCCGATGCGGCTGAACGTGGTCGGCCGCCGGGAGCGGCGGCGGCGCGCCGATTTCCTGCTCAACACCCTCGGCATCGCGCACTGCGCCGACCGGACTCCGGACCGCATGTCCGGCGGTGAACAGCAGCGCGCCGCCATCGCCACGGCGCTTGCCAATGAGCCGAAGCTCCTGCTGGCCGACGAGCCCACCGGCGAGCTGGATTCCTCCACCGCCCAGGACGTCTTCTCCGCCCTGCAGACCGCCAACACCGAGTTCGGAGTAACGATGCTGGTGGTCACCCACGACCCGGCGGTGTCGTCGCAGGTTCGCCGGACGATCGCGATCAGGGACGGCAAGACGAGCAGCGAGACGATACGGCATGCGGCCACCGACGAGCGCGGCAACACCACACTGCACGCGCGCGAGTACGCGACGCTGGACCGGGCGGGCCGGGTTCAGCTGCCGCGCGAGATGACCAGGCGCCTGCGCATGCGCAAACGGGTCGAGTTGCAGGAGGAGCCCGACCACATCGGCGTCTGGCCAGACCAGGCCGCGGATCAGGACCGGGAATAGCCGCACCCCACACCGCAAGTGGCTCTTTTCTGGGTCTCCGGCCACGCCGGCGAAGCTCGCAGAGCATCAATGTCCCCGCTTTTCCGGTCCGTTCCAAGCCTGCCCGGGGAGGGCGGTTCCGGCTCTGGCACGCTTGAGGAGGACGGAGGTTTGCATGGACGAGGTCAACGTTGCGGTGATGGCTCCGATCCTGGGGCGGGACCTGTCGTTCGTGAGCGACGTCGATCCCCGGGTCCGGGTCCTGGACGCCAACTTCGCCGTCCCGGGCAGCCGGGCAGGATCGGGCGGTCCGGCGGCGCCCGGTTCCGGTCGGCTGGCGGCCGTTCTGGCGCAGGCCGAGGTGCTGGTGGTCGGCTACCCGGTCCCCGGTGACCTGGCCGCCTTGTCACCGCGCCTGGTGTGGGCGCATCACACCCAGGCCGGGGTCTCGAACCTGGCCGGGACCGACCTGTGGGACTCGAGGGTCACCTTGACCAGCAGCCGCGGCGCGGTGGCGGCCACGGCCATCGCCGAGTATGCGCTCGCGGCGGCGGCGCACTTCGCCCGGGGCCTGCACGAGGCCACCCGGCAGAAGGCCGCAGCCGAGTTCACCCGGCAGGGTTACCAGATGCGCACGCTGGCCGGGGCGACGATGGGGGTCATCGGCCTGGGCGGCATCGGCCAGGAGGTGGCCCGGCTGTCGCGTGCGGCCGGCATGCGGGTGATCGGCACCCGCCGTTCGGTCACCGCCCCGCTGCCCGGCGCTGACGGGGCGGACCTGGTCCTGCCGGCCGGCCGGATCCTGCAGGTGGCCGCCGACAGCGACTTCCTGGTCGTCTGCGCTCAGCTGACCGCCCAGACCCGCGGCTTCATCGACGCCCCGGTGTTCGCGGCGATGAAGCCGGAAGCGGTGCTCATTAACGTCGCCAGGGGCGAGGAGGTCGACGAGGACGCCCTCGTCGAGGCCGTCACCGCCGGGCGGATCCGCGGCGCTGTCCTGGACGTCTATGCCGGCGAGCTCGCCGGCCGGCCGCCGCGGCCCGAGCTGACCGCACTGCCCCAGATCCTGCTGACACCGCACATCTCCGCCGGCGGCGACACGACCATGGCCGAGCCCCTGCGGCGGCTGTTCGCAGGCAACCTCCGGCGCTACCTCGACGGCCAGCCCCTCCTCAACGTCGTCGACCGCGCCCGCGGCTACTAGCAGGCGCGCCTATGCCGGGATTACGCAGCCGGAAGCCGCGCAGCGGCTGACGGTGTCCAGGTCGCTGTATCAGAAGGTTGAGGCGTGTGAGCGGAAGCCGCAGCGTGAGTTCGCCGCGCAATGCGATGTGCTGTTCGGGATGCCCGGCGTGTTCGCGCGGATTTACCGGGACATGATTGCCGGGCCTTATCCGGCGTGGTTCGGGCCGCGCGTGGTGCATGAGGACCGCGCGTCGGTGATCGCTGACTGGGGACAGCGCGGGATTCCGGGGCTGCTGCAGACCAAGGCGTATGCGCGGGCGGTGATCCGCGCGTGCCGCCCCTATGACCGGCCGGACGCTCTGGAGCAGACCGTGCAGGCCAGGCTGGAGCGCCAGGAGATCCTCGGCCGCGACAGTCCGCCGAGGCTGTGGGCGGTGATCGCCGAGGGGGTGCTGCGGCAGTGCGTGGGCGGGCCGGAGGTGATGCGCGAGCAGCTGGACCACCTGGTCAAGATGCCGGGATCTCCGCAGGCGGTTATCCAGGTGCTCCCGTTCACCGCCACGGACGCGCCAGGCGCGGACGGCCCGGTGGCGCTGTTCGAGTTCGAGGATGAACCGCCGGTGGCCTACTTGGAGGGATGGGATGCCGGCCGGGTGGCGGAAGAACCCAAGGAAGTGGCGGTCATCTCCGCAGCGCTTAACATGATCATGAGCTGCGCCTTGTGCCCGCAGATTCACAGCGGCTCATGGCAGAGATCAGAGGGTGAGGACATGGCTAGCGAACCGGTGTGGCGCGTGTCGACGTACTGCCGCGCGCGTGGTCGTGGTGCGGGACACCAAGGACCGGGCGGGGGCGGTGCTGGCGTTCGCCCCGGAATCGTGGCGGCGGTTCGCCGCCACGATCAAGGAGTCGTCGCGGGCCTGAAGACTTCCAGGTGCGCGTGCGCCCCGTCACCCGGCAGGGTGGCGGGGCGTTTCCGTGTTCCGCAGTCGTGTGCGGCTGCCCTGCAGCTTGGGCCGTACGGTAGCGCGGGCCAGCTGCCCCCGCATGGGTTTGGCGGCACTGGCGAGCCCTCCCCCCTGCGGTTTTGATCTTGGTCATTTGCGTTGAGGCTGCTTACTCCTGAAGTGCAGGAGATGCTTGAGCCTATGTTGGGATGGGTAGAGCGCTTTTCCAGCGACGATAGCGTGGAGGATGTTCGAGACTCACTAGTGCCCCGTCCAGGAACGTTCTTCGTGTAATTGATCTTTAGCCGTGTGATTGTCAGGCTGCTTTCGGGTGAGTTCTCGGAGGTAGCCATGGGACGTCCGCCAGGGGTGTTCGTCCGGCCGGTCACGATGACCGAGGGGCGCCGGCTGCAGCGGATCGGTCGCACGTCCAGGGACCCGGTGAGGCTTCGCCGGGCGATCGTGGTGCGCGGGCTGATCCACGCGTTCAACGAGACCGGGTTCGCGGCGCTGAACCCAAAATGGAGCGGGGGCAGGCCGAAGACGATCAGTGAGCACGCGCGGCGGCAGATCTGCCTGCTGGCCCGGTGCTGCCCCCGTGACCTGGGCCTGGTGTTCAGCGCGTGAAGTTTAAGCAAGCTCGCTGAGCACGTCGTGGCCGCCGGGATGGTCGCCTCGATCAGCAGGGAGAGCATCCGGCAGATCCTGCGCGCGGCCGGGATCAGCTGGCAGGCCGTCAAGACCTGGAAGGCATCGGCTGATCCGGACTTCGCCGCCAGGCTGCGCCGCGTGCTGGACCTGTACGATCACCCGCCCGCCGAGGGGCGTGTGATCTGCGCTGATGAGTTCGGGCCGCCGAACCTGCAGCCGCGGCCCGGCCGTGCCTGGCGGCCTGCCGGGCACCCGGCCCGGCTGCGCGCCACTTACCACCGCACCGGCGGCGTGCGGCACATGCTCGCCGCCCTGGACCTGGCCACCGGGAAGATCACCTACCGGATCCGCGGCCGCAAGCGCCACCAGGAGTTCCTGTCCTTCCTCAAGCTGCTGCGCCAGCGCTGGCCAGCCGGCAGGCTCTACCTGACTTGCGGCAACTTCTCCCCGCACAAGCACCCCGAGGTCACCGGCCGGGCCGCCGCCGACAACGCCGGGCTGGTGTACCTTCCGGTGAACGCCTCCTGGCTGAACTGGACCGAACCCGAGTTCACCGCCTTGCGGTACTTCGCGCTCAACGGCACCGGCCACCGCACCTACACCGGGCAAGGCGACGCGATCGCCGCCTGCCTGCGCTGGCACAACGCCCGCGCCCAGCCCAGGCACAACTTCGCCCCCGGATCAGTGATCCGGACCTGGACCAGTTACCAGAACAAGGTTGCTTGACGCGGCACTATAGATTCTCAACGGCGCGGGTTACGAAAGGCTGCGCGATCGGGGCGATGCCGGCTGCGAAACCAGCGAGGTGGCCGGACGGGTCGTGGAGGCGGCGGAGGGGGTGGGGGTATGCGGTGGCATATGCCCGTTTTATCCGGATATTCCGGGACCGGGCGGGGTGCGCGGCGGCGCCGGTTTCCATGATCAGGGGTCGTTGGTGGTCTATATGGCCATGAATGGACCGTGATCATGAGAGCTGACCCTGGTACATACCCGGAGGGGGTATGTACCAGGGATGATGAGAACCCTGTCTGTTGAAGCTCTGTAGTCGCGACCGCGCATGGACTGGCTAAGTGGCATTGGCCTATAGCCGGCTCGATGGCACATTCATCCGCAGCCAGCGGGACGGTGCGGTCACGCCAAACCCTGACAAATCATGTTATACAGGACGAATCGTTGCCCGCGGAAGCCGGCCTTCCGCTGGCCGGCCCCGTGAGCGCGTGTCGGGCCTGGCCCGGCTGTGTGTGTGTACTTTCTGCCAGAATGACCATAAGTACACACACAGCGGCGGAATCTGCCCGGATATATCCGGATAAATCCGGCGCCGAATTCCCTCTGTGTATACAAATAGTCAAATATTGACCGAAAGTACACGCAGAGAGAACGGAAAATACACACACAGACCCCGCCGGACGGCCGGGAAAGCTGCCACCGGCCCGGGACGGCCGCCACCAGCGTGCGCAGTCCTGTCCAGACGATAGGGCCTCGGCCGAGTT
>JASHPP010000348.1 GCA_030038035.1 Trebonia sp. | reverse complement strand
GCTCGGCGCGCAGCGCCGCGGCGGACTCCCTGGCCAGCACCGCCAGCCGCCGGCTGACCCGGGACAAGGCCTGTTCGAACGCCTCGGCCTTGGCGGCGGCGCGCGCGTTGTCCGGGTGCGCCGCGTCGCGGCCGCCCTCTTCGGCCACGCGGGCGCTCGCGGCCCGCCGGTACAGGCTGACGTGCTTGTCGCGAGCGCGGCGGACCCTCGTGTGCAGGTCCATGGCCGCGTCCTGGTCGAGCCCGGCCAGCGCGCCCGGCTCGGTCTGCGCGACCAGCAGGCGCTCGCGGTCATTGAGTGCCGCACGCAACGACGCGTTCATCTGTACTCCCGGATCCCGGACGCCAGGTCACGGGCTCGGCCCAGGCCGCCTGGCCCTGTTCCCCACGATCGCGTGGCAGGAATCGGCCCGCCTCATGCGGAAGGGGTGAACCGGGCGAGGTCAGGACGGATCGACGGACTAAGGCGTCAGGGCAGCCACGAGACGTGCGGCGCCAGCAGCGCGTAGCCGACGAACGCCACCGAGTTGATCAGCACGTGCGCGATGATCATGGGGTTCGACCGCTTCCAGCGGAAGAACAGCGCCCCGAAGACGACGCCCATGACCGCGTTGCCGATGAAAGCGCCGAAACCCTGGGTCAGGTGGTAGGTGCCGCGGAATACGGCGGCGATCGCGACCGCGCGCGCGGGGCTCACGCCGAGCAGCCGGAGCCTGCTGAGCAGGTATCCGATGACAAGCACCTCCTCGAGCAGGCCGTCCTGCAGCGCCGACAGCAGGAGCACGGGGATCCGCCACCAGACGTCCGGCAGGCCCTGGGCGTCGATGTCCAGGGCGATGCCGGCCTTGAACGCGAGGATGTAAAAGCCAAGGCCGGTCCCGCCGATCACCGCGGCGAGCCCCGCGCCGCGCAGCAGGTCACGCCCGGGCTGTGAGCCATCGACCCCGATCGAGGCGGGCCGTTCGCCGTTCCTGGCAAGCAGGTAGAAGACGAGCACCACCGGCCCCAGGCCGCTCGCGATGCTGACCAGCTGCAGGAACAGGTCGAGCCACGGGCGCCCCGGCGCCTGACTGAAGTTGAGCACCGCGTGCTGGTCGCTGAGCGCCTGGCGTTCGGTCACCGAGCCGATGAACGAGACGACCGCGTGCAGCGCGTTGATGCCGAGCGACACGGCGAACACGCTGATGACCTCCCAGGTCATCAGCGTGCGCGCGCGCCCGGACAGCTGGTTCGACGCATCCGACCAGTCCAGGGCGGCAGCGGCGCCGTCATGCGAGGAGCGCATCGAGGCCGCCCTCCTCGCGTGCCACGGCAGGGAGCGCGCTCACATCCCGATGCTGACCGCCGCACGGCCCGGCCGGATCACCCGGCGTGGATGAGAGGCGCGCTGCCGCCCGGCCATCCTCTCCGGGTGAGGTGCGCCAACCCGCCTGCGGCTACGGTGACGTCCGTGATCGATCGGCTGGTTATCTTCGGCGCGACCGGCGACCTCATGGCACGCTACCTGCTGCCTGGGCTCGGGGCGCTGCAGGCTGCCGGGCAGCTTGGCGACCGGTTCCGGCTGACCGGCGCCGGCCGCGAGGACTGGGACGACCAGCGCTTCAGGGGCTGGGCGTGGTCGCAGCTCGAGCAGCACGCCGGGCACCTGCCGGCCACCGCGCGGCAGGCGGTCGTGTCGGCGTCGTCCTACCGGCAGGCAGACGTCGGCGACCGGCGCAGCGTCGCGGCGGCCGTCTCCGGCGCCGAGCCGCTGGCGGCGTACCTGGCGTTGCCCCCCACGGTTTTCCCCAGCGCGGTCGCGGCCCTGTTCGCCGCCGGACTGCCTGAGGGCAGCCGGATAGTCCTCGAGAAGCCGTTCGGCGAGGACCTGACAAGCGCGGTCGCGCTGAACCACCTGCTCGCCGAGGGCATGTCCGAGCAGGACGTGTTCCGGGTCGATCACTTCCTCGCGATGACGACCGTGCGCAACATCCTCGGCTTCCGGCTGGCCAACCGCGTGGTCGAGCCGATCTGGAACAGCACCCACATCGCCAGGATCGACATCCTGTGGGAGGAGTCGCTGGCGCTGGAGGGCCGGGCCGGCTACTACGACGGCGTGGGCGCGCTGAAGGACATGGTGCAAAACCATCTGCTGCAGCTGTTCTGCCTGGTGGCGATGGAGCCGCCGGTCAGCCTCGGCGAACGTGACCTGCGCGACCGCAAGGTCGACGTGCTGCGCTCGGTGCGCCCGCTCACCGCGGACGACGCGGCGCGGCACACCCGCCGGGCCCGGTACGTCAGCGGTCAGATCGGCGACCGGCGGCTGCCCGCCTACGTCGACGAGGACGGGGTGGACCCGGAATCGCGGACCGAGACGCTCGCCCAGGTTGAGCTGCGGCTTGATAACTGGCGCTGGCCGGATACGATCTTCCGGCTGCGCAGCGGCAAGGCGCTCGGCCGCGACCGCAAGGAGGTCGCGGTGCATTTCCGGCAGGTGCCGCAGCTGCCCTTCTGGAACGTGTCGGCGGCGCCGAACGTGCTGCGGTTCGGACTGGAACCTGAGAGCCTCGCCCTTGAGCTGACCAGCCTGGGACCGTGGACCGGGCGTCTTGCCCCCCTGACGCTGTCCGCCGAGATCAAGCCGCCCGAGCTGCCCGCTTACGCGCACCTGCTGCTCGAGGTGCTGAACCACAATGCCGCCTTGTCGATCCGCGGCGATGAGGCCGAGGAATCCTGGCGCCTCGTGACGCCGGTGCTCGACGCCTGGTCCAAGGACCTGGTGCCGCTGGAGGAGTACCCGGCAGGTTCAGACGGGCTGGGTGAGGCGGCCCCGTTAGGGGTGCGGCCAGCGCCTTACCTTGCCGCTAGGTAACGATCTGACGCTCATCCTTGCATTGCCGCTAGGTAAGGGTTGAGCATAGTCGCAGCCCCCGGGCTGGCGCCAGCCCGGCAGGACGGCACGGGCACGCGAAGGGTGTGATGATGGGCAGGCTGGCGTGGTCGCAGGTGCGGTTCCGCCCCGCCCGGACGCTGGCCCTGCTCATCGGGGTGCTGGTCGCCGCGACCGCGTTCACCGTGCTGACCGCGGCGTCGCGGACCGCGCAGGTGCGCACGGTCGGCAAGGTGTCGGCGAACTTCCAGCCCGCCTACGACATCCTGGTCCGGCCGAAGGGAGCCAGGACCGCTGTCGAGAGCAAGACCGGCACGGTGCAGCCGGATTTCCTGTCGGGCATCTACGGCGGGATCACGATGGCCCAGTGGCATCAGATCGAGCAGGTCCCGGGAGTGGAGGTCGCCGCGCCGATCGCGATGGTCGGTTACGCGGAGCTCAATGCGCTCACGTTCGTGCCGTTGCCCGCCGACGTGCTTGGCCGGTCCGGCCGCCAGCTGTACCGGGCCACCACCACCTGGGTCAGCGACGGCGGCGCCAGCCGCATCACCCAGCCGCCCGGATACCTGTACGTGACGCCGCTGCGACTCACGCAGTCCGCCAACGGCCAATACCTGACCGACGGAACCGGTCCGGGGTGCCCGGCGGCGGGCGTCGTCCTGTCACGGGGAGCGAATCCCTTCGGCACGGCCGGGCAGTCCTATGCACGGTGCTGGTCCCGGGTGAACCAGTCCGGCATGCCGCCCTCACCGGGGCCGGCCAGCGACAGCGCGGCTGGCTACTTCGTCACCTGGACTATCCCGGTGCTGATCGCGGCGATCGACCCGGACGCGGAGGCGAAACTGGACGGGCTGAACAAGGCGCTTGTCTCCGGCAGTTACCTGACGGAGAACGAGGGTGCCGACAGCCCGACATTGCCGGTACTGGCCTCCTCCGCCAGCGGCATGAACGAGTATGCGCAGACGATCGTGCAGCAACTGGCGGCCCCGTCGGCGATGCCTGACATGAACGATGCCTGGGAGAGCGCGCAGGCCTCGGCTCCTGGCCGCACGGTGGCGACCGTGCGCACCACGGCCCAGCAGGCCTACAGCGCCGTGATCGACGGGCCGCCGACGACGTTCCTGGGCAGCGCCGCTGGCACTCTCGTTAACGGCTACTGGTCGGTCGGTCCCGTGGACTACCGGTCCACAACGGCCGGGGTGCTGACACCGCGTCAGGTGGTCAACCCCCCGTCGGTCTGGTACACGGGCAGCCTGGCTCGGGTCGCCATGGACGACGAGGACAGCCAGTACCGGACGGTGACCTCGCATCTGACCGGGCAGGCCGCCGGAGCCGACGGCTACGGGCTCGCCCTGATCAAGGTCGCCGGCGTCTTTGACCCGGCTCATATCAAGTCGTTTTCCGCGCTGTCGCAGGTGCCGCTCGGCGACTACCAGCCGGTCGTCGCGGCGCCGGCGAACGCGGCCAGCAGCCGCGCGCTGGCCGGGAACGACCTGCTGCCCAGCCAGAACCTGGGCGGCCTGGTCAGCCAGCCGGTGAACCTGATCACAACGCTGGCCGCGCTGCCGGCGCTTGAGGACAGCCCGGCCTACTCCGGCGTGCCCGCCGCCGATCCGATCAGCGTGATCCGGGTCAGGGTCGCGGGCGTGACCGGGGCGGATGCGCTGTCGCGCGAGCGCATTAGCGCGGTGGCGCAGCAGATCGAGCAGCGCACCGGACTGGACGTGGACATCGTGGCCGGTTCCTCGCCGTCGCCGGTGACCATTGACCTGCCCGCCGGCAAGTTCGGGCAGCCGGCGCTGACGCTGTCCGAGAACTGGGTGAAGGAGGGCGTGGCGCTGGCGATCCTGAACGCGGTGGATAAGACCAGCGTGGCGCTGTACATCTTGATCCTGGTGGTGTGCGTGCTGTTCGTCGGCAACGCCGCGACCGCCGCGGTGCGGGGTCGCCGGCGCGAGCTGGGCGTGCTCGCAGCCGTGGGCTGGCGCCGGTCACGGCTGTTTTCTGCTGTCCTGGGGGAGCTGGCCGGGATCGGCCTGGCGGCCGGGCTGGTGGCTGCGGTGATCGCCGTCCCGATGTCGGCCGCCCTGGGCCTGGACGCCTCGCCGGGATGGGCGCTGCTGGCGGTGCCGGTCGCGGTCGTGGTGGCGGTGGCGGGGGGCCTGGGGCCGGCCTGGGCGGCGGCGCGGGCGGACCCGGTCAGTTCGGTCCGGCCGCCGGTGCTCGCGGTTCGCCGCGCGCACCAGCCCGGCGGGATCACCGCGCTGGCGGCGCTCAACGTGACCCGTACCCCTGGGCGCACCCTGATCGGGGTGGTCAGCCTGGCCGTGGGCGTCGCCGCGCTGACGCTGCTGACCGCGGTCAGCTTCGCCTTCCGCGGGGTGATCGTCGGGTCGCTGCTCGGCGACGCGATCGCGGTGCAGGTCCGGGGCGTGGACTACATCGCCGCCGGGGCGACGGTCGCCCTGGGGGTGCTCGCGGTCGCCGACGTGGTGTTCCTGAACATCACCGAACGGGCGGCTGAACTGGCCACCATCCGGAGCTTCGGGTGGCGCGACCGCACGCTGGCCCGGCTGGTGATCACCGAGGGCGCGATCATCGGCGTCACCGGGTCGCTGGCCGGCGCCGGGCTCGGGCTGGCCGCCGCGGCCTGGTTCGCCGGGCAGCTGCCCGCCCGGCTGATAGCCATCGCGGCCGCCGCCGCAGCGGCCGGGGTCATCGTCACCGCGGCGGCCGCGCTGCTGCCCGCCGCGCTGCTGCGCCGCCTGCCCGCCGCCCACCTGCTCGCCGAGGAATAACGACCATGACCGCCCCTGCCCCAGGCACCAGCGCGCTCGAGCTGCACGCGGTGAGCAAGCGCTACGGCACCGGCCAGGGCGGGCAGGTCACCGCCGCCGACGAGGTCACCTTCACCATCGAGGCCGGCGCGTACGTCGCGCTGACCGGCGCCTCAGGCTCGGGCAAGTCAACGCTGCTGCACATGATCGGCGCGCTCGAACGGCCCGACTCCGGCACCATCGCCGTCAACGGCACCGAGGTCACCGGGCTGCGTGGCAACGCCCTGGCCGACTACCGGCGCACCGTCGGCTTCGTGTTCCAGCGCTACAACCTGCTGCCCGCACTGACCGCCCTGGACAACGTGCTCGCGCCGGTGCTGCCGTACCGCACCACCTGGGACAAGCGCGACCGGGCCACGCAGCTGCTGGCGGCAGTCGGCCTGGCCGGGCGCGAGCGCTCCCTGCCCGCACGCATGTCCGGCGGCGAACAGCAGCGGATCGCCATCGCCCGCGCCCTGATCAACACCCCCGCGCTACTGCTCGCCGACGAGCCCACGGGCAACCTGGACTCCGCCACCGCCACCGAGATCCTGGACCTGCTCGCCCGGCTGCGCGCCGAGCACCACATCACGATCCTGCTCGCCTCACACGACCCGCAGATCGCCGCCAGATCCGAACGGCTGATCCGGCTCCGTGACGGCGCGGTCATCGACGACATCCAGCTCACCAGGGACGGCCCGGCGCAGGACATCATCCGGCACATCGGCCAGCTGGGCTAAGTTCGCGGCCAGCTGGCCCAGCGCCGCGGTGCGCGCGGCCGTCCAGCCGGGCGGGGGGATGATGGCCGCCCAGGCGGCGGCGCCCTGGAGCATGCCGTACGTGTGGCCGTGGCCGGGCGGCACCGCGGTCGCCAGCGCGAGGTCGGCCGCGACCTGCCAGAACGTCACGAGCGGATACCAGTGCATGGCGCTGGACACATCGGGTGGCGTGGGTCCGCGCAGCCAGTCCGGCTGGTGGAAGGCCAGCGACCACGACCACCACACGATCGGGTCGGAGGCGTTCTGCAGGTAGACGACCCGAGGCTGCTTCCAGCCCGCGGTGACGGCGAGCTCGGCCGGCGTGGAGCCGAAGCGGACGGTGCCGCCGCCCTGGTACACGGGCAGCCACTCGGGGGTTCCGGGGGCGCGGTCATCGGTGAAGCGGCTCCACAGGGTGTTGCTGTTGGTGGGGCCCACCCAGAGCACCCCCGAGGTCCTGTCGATGATGTCGTCCGTGCCGCTGAACGCGGCCTCTCCGCCGAACGACCCGAGGCTCTCGCCGAAGACGACAAGCTTGGGCCGCCGGCCGGCGGGCAGCTGGTGCCATTTGGCGTAGACCGCGTCGAAGAGGTCGCGCCCGGCTTCTTGCGCCGGCGCCTTGTCGACGATGAACGAGATCCAGCTCGGCAGGTAGGAGTACTGGATGGCGGCGACCGCCGTGTCCCCGCCGTACATGTACTCAAGCGGGTCGATCATGGCCGGGTTCAGCCAGCCGGTGCCTGTCGTGGTGGCCACGACGATGACCTTCCTGTCGAAGGCGCCCGTCCGCTCGAGTTCCCTGACCGCGAGCGCGGACTCGGCCGCTATCGAGCCGGCCGACTTCAGCCCGACGTAGACCCTGATCGGCTCGATGGCGGCAGTCCCGGTGAACGCGCTGATCTGCGCGGCCGTCGGGCCGCCAGCGACGAACGTCCTGCCCTGCCTGCCCAGTGTCGACCAGGGCACGAGCGACTCAGGGCTGCCGGACCGCAGCGCGTCCGTGGGCTGCACCACCCCCGCGGCCGTGCCGTTGTCGATGTCACCGAAGACCGAATTGGCGGCACCGATCGCCAGCCGCGAAAGGACGCCGGTCACCAGGAGGCCGAGCACGACCACGACCACGAGCACCGCCAGCGCGGTCGCGGCGCGGGCGGGTACGACGCGGCCGAGCAGCCGGGCCACCCAGCGGACAAGCTGCCGCAGCCCGCGCGCCACCGTGACGATGGCCAGCCCGATCAGCAGCGACACGATGACGACGAGCACGTAGCTGGCCTCGCTCGGCTGGCTCGCGTCGACCAGCTCCCTGATCTGGTGCTGCCACTCGGCACCGAGCACGCCGAACAACGGGACAAGGACCGCGGTGGCGAGAGCCAGCACCCACCAGGCACCGCGGCGGACCGGCGGATCGGCACGCCACGGGATCAGCGACCTGAGCAGCCAGCCGACGAAGGCGCCGACGCCGTAGCCGATGGCCACGGTCACGCCGGACATCACCGCCTGCAGGTACCACACGCGGGGCAGCAGCGACGGCGTAAGCGACAGGCAGTAGAAGAACAACGCGCAGGTCAGGCCCGCCGCGCTGAACCGTGCCAGGTAGCGGCGCGTCCGGGTGAACCGCCAGCGGGGCGGCTGCGCGACCGCGGCACGCGGCGGCGGGCCCGGGGCGCGCGGCGGTCCGGTGGGTTCCCGGGGTGGCGGGGGGCCGGGCGCCTGCACGGGAATTCCCTGGGGTGGCGTCGGCGCGAGCCCGCCCGCCCCGGCCGGGGTCCCCTGCGGGGGCGTCGGCGACAGGCCAGCCTCTTCCGCGCTCATCTCGTCCCCCACGCCCAGACCGCGGCCGACGCGAGCACGCCGAGCGCGTTGGTCGCCCAGTGCAGGCCCGCCGGCGCGAGCAGCGAGCCGCTGCGGC
This sequence comes from Trebonia sp., assembly GCA_030038035.1. The sequence continues at coordinate 6,194 of JASHPP010000348.1, read as the reverse complement.
GCCGCAGCTCGCAGAACACCACGCCGCTCAGCCCGGTGAACAGCACGGTTCCCAGCACCGAGATCGCCTGGGCCGAGGGCCCCTTCCCGACCGCGTCGCCGATCGCCTCGTTGTCGGTGGCCAGCGACAGCGACGGGAGCACATGCCACAAGCCGAACAGCACGGACGAGCCGATCGTCGCCGTCGCCGTGCCGCGCAGGCGGCGCAGCAGGCCCCACAGCACACCGCGGAAGGCGACCTCCTCGAGCAGCACGGTGCCGACGGGAATGAGCACGAAGGCGGTCAGCAGCGCGCTCCCCCAGCCCAGGTGGTAGCGGCTGTCGCGGAACGCGTCCCTCGTGAGCGGAAGCGCCGCGCCGACCGCGAACACCGCGGCCACGGCGGCTATCTCGACGGCGGCCCAGCGGGCCCCCCGGTACCAGGTTCCCCGGCCCAGGCCCAGTTCGCCCCAGCTGAGCCCGGCGAGCCGGGCGAGGGCGAGCAGCCCGGCGGCGCACACGGGCCCGAGCACCAGCGCGGCATGCGCCACCTTGATGTCGGCAACGTTGACACAGGCAAGCACCGCGACGACCACGACCACCGCCGCACCCGGGCTCACCCGGATAGTCCGCGCCAACTCCTGCCCCCTCCCGCCACGGAGCCGCGGAGCCCCATGCTGCCCGGCCGGGCGAACTCGCAACTCACCCGTTCGGGATGAAAAGCTCAGTGCCCGCCGCTGCTGTAGTGGGGCAGCAGGCCGAGTCCGGTAAGGCCCTGCAGGAAGAGGTTGACGCCGACGCCGGCGAGCAGCAGGCCGAGCAGCCGGGACAGCACCTCGCGGACGACCGCGTGCATGCGCCGCACCAGCGGCCCGAGCAGCAGGAAACATACGAGGTCGATAGCGGCGACGGCCACGTAGCTGGCCGCCACGACCGAGCGCCACCCCCAGCCGGCCCCGCTCAGCGATTCCACCAGCACGGCCGACACGCCCAGCGGCGTGACGACGTAGGGAAGCACGAGCGCGCGGAACCCGGTGGAGACGGGGTGCGCGGGAGTGCCGTCAGGCTGCTCCCCGCCGCCCTCGTCAAAGAGGCGGACCCCGAAGACCAGTGTGACCGCGTAGATGAAGAAGATGCTCCCACCGGCGAGCTCAACGGCCTGGTAGCTGATGTGGAAGAACGTGGTCAGCCACGGCGCCGTCAGCGCGCATGCCACGCCGACGGCCGCCGCCGCGATGCTCGACGTCGCGGCCAGGAAGCGGATCTCGCGCGATGACAGCCGGCGCGTGGCCGCCTCAAAGGAGAGCAGGATCTTCTGCGGTCCGAGCAGGGCGAGGAACGTCGCGAAGACGTCGGCGAAGTTGATGCTTCCCATAGCCCGATGATGCCCGGCCTGCTCGCTCTTTGTAACTAGACGAATACTCATCGCACATCCGGGACGGCTCTTCCTTCTGACGTGAGCACCAGCTACCACCGGTACACTCGGGCGGGTAGCGCGTGACGATCCGAGACCCCCCGCCCGCTGCGCGCGGGACCACTGAAACCACCCGTCGTCCGGATCTGCGCCGACTGTTCCGTGCTTCACAGGGAACTTTTCATACGCAATTCGAACCTAGCGCAGGGTGCCGGCCGTTGTCTGGTGGGAAGCGCTGCGTCGCCGCAGACCGATCGCTAGACGGCAGACGGCCGGTGGGAGGGATCGCCCGATGAGTGACGACGACTGGCCGAAGGGCTGGTACAGGGACGAGAAGCCGTCCGGCAGCACGCCCGAACCCGGCATGACCGTGCCCGGCGTCGGGGCGCCCGGCGTCGGGGCGCCCGCACCGGCGACCTGGCCGGCGCAGCCGCCACCGGTTTCTGAACCCGCTCCTGGCCTGCCGCCCGCCCAGGGCCGGCCCCGCGGCGGGCGCCGATGGCGATTCTGGGGGCGGCCGGGCCGGCGCGGGCGGCGCATAGCGCTGATCGCCGCATCGCTCGTGGTGATCCTGATCGCCGCGGTTGCCGGCTCGTACTTCTGGCTGAACGGCAAGCTGAACCACTCGGTCACGCTGCCGGCGTTCACCGGGCAGTCGGCCGGGCAGAACTGGCTGATCGTCGGCTCTGACACCCGCGACGGGCTTACCACCAAGCAGATCATCGAGTACCACGTCGGATTCGACTTCGGGACCGCGAACTCCGACTCGCTGATGCTGCTGCACATCGGCAGCGGCAGGCCGGTGCTGATCAGCATCCCCCGCGACTCGTACGTGCCGATCCCTGGGTACGGCTGGAACAAGATCAACGCGGCGCTCGCCTTCGGCGGGCCGTCGCTGCTCGTCCAGACCGTGGAGAACGTGACCGGGCTGCGGATCAACCACTACATGGGGATCGGCTTCGGCGGGCTGGTCAGCGTGGTGAACGAAGTCGGCGGCGTGCGCATCTGCCTCCCGGCCCCGCTGAAGGACACGGACTCGGGCGTCAACCTCAAGGCCGGGTGCCAGAACCTGAACGGCCAACAGGCGCTCGCCTTCGTTCGGGATCGTCATTCGTTTGCTGACGAGGACCTGCAGCGCATGCAAGACCAGCGGGCGTTCCTTAAGGCTCTTCTTGACAAGGCCACCAGCCCGGGCGTGTACCTCAACCCGTTCACGGCGCTGCCGTTCGCCTCGACCTCGGCGAGCTCCATCTCCGTCGACAACGGCACGAGCCTGTATGACCTGGTGCAGGCGGCGCTCGCGCTGCGCGACCCGCTGACCGGCACCGTGCCGATCGCCAACCCGAACTACGTGACGTCCAACGCGGGCGACGCGGTGCAGTGGAACCAGGCCGAGGCCCTGGAGCTGTTCGCCGCGCTGCAGAAGAACAAGCCCGTTCCTTCCGGCCTGCTGAGCGGGACGACCATTGGGTGAGGGCCGGTTTGAGCAGCGCCGTTTTGGTGTATCTGTACCTATAAAGGAAGGTCTTGACACCGAGGCAGGACAGTGCTGCACCGCGCCCGGCGGGTATCGCGGCGGCACGAGCTGCAGGTAACCGGAGGTCTCATGAACCGCGGCGAGGTTCCCGGACTGGGCGGTGCGGGAACTGTGCTCAACGGGCGCAGGACGGGGCACGGCGGCGAGACCGGCGGCAAGCCGGCTGGCACGCGGGCGAGCCACGGGCTTTCGGCTCGCGAACTAGAGGTCATGTCGCTGATAGCCGGCGGGCACACCAACGGCGAGATCGCCGCTCACCTGTTCCTCGCGGAGAAGACCGTCAAGAATCACGTCCGGCGCATTTACTCCAAGCTCGGGGTCGACTCCCGCCCGGAGGCGATCGCGCACTGGCTGGCCACGCGGGCCCCGGCCCGCCGCTGAGCGTCCGGTTACTCGCCGCGGAGCGTACGCTGAGGGAAGGCGACAGGTCATCCCCAGAGTTCATTCAGGTTATTCTCAGCGAAACAGGCGATCATTTCGACATGGACATGCCGGTCAGCGACGTGCGGACACAGCCTGACGCGAGGCTGCTTGTCGTGGAGGATGAGCCGAACATCCTCGAGCTCCTCTCGGCGAGCCTACGCTACGCCGGTTTCGATGTGATCACCGCCGCAGGCGGCACCGAGGCGGTGCAGGCCGCGCAGCGGCATCGCCCGGACCTGATCGTCCTGGACGTCATGCTCCCCGACATGGACGGGTTCGACGTGATCCGGCGGCTGCGCGGCGGCGGCGCCCGGGTCCCTGTCGTCTTCCTCACCGCCCGCGACGGCACCGACGACAAGATCCGCGGCCTGACCCTTGGCGGCGACGACTACGTCACCAAGCCGTTCTCGCTTGAAGAGGTCATCGCGCGGATCAAGGCGGTGCTGCGGCGCACCCGCGGTGACGGCGTGGAGCCGACGCCGCGGCTGAAGTTCGCCGACCTGGAGCTCGACGAGGAGAGCCACGAGGTCTGGCGGGGCGGCGACCAGGTGCAGCTGTCCCCCACCGAGTTCAAGCTGCTGCGGTATTTCATGAGCAACGCCAACCGCGTGCTGTCCAAGATGCAGATCCTGGACCACGTCTGGGACTACGACTTCCGCGGCGATACCGGGATCGTGGAGTCGTACGTATCCGTGCTGCGGCGCAAGGTCGACACCAAGGAGCCGCGGCTGATCCACACCCTGCGCGGGGTCGGCTATGTGCTGCGGCTTCCGTCTTCCTAGGCGTGCGTCCGGTTATGGCAGCTGACCAGGCAGACCGTCAGGCAGGCCACTGGGCGGAGCGGTCGTGGCAGGCCCTGCGCGACCTGTCCGACCGCACGTCGCTGCGGACCAAGCTGATCACCGGGCTGCTCGCGCTGGTCATCGTCGCGGTCGCGGCCATCAGCGTCAGCAGCGTCTGGCTGCTGCGGTCCTACCTGACCTCGCAGGATGACGGCAACCTCCAGAACGTCTACACCACCCTGAACACCAGCGGCCAGGTGGACACGTTGACGCCCGGGACCGCCTTTCCTGTGCGCGGCAGCAACAACATGGTGGCCGGGGTCCAGGAGCCGGGCACCGCGCTCGCCCCGTACGGATCGCAGGGCGGCCTCCCCTACGGCGGCTACAACCAGCTGCAGTCGGTCCCCGCGGTGCCCACGAACCAGCTCTGGGCCATCGTGCACAGCGGAAAGCTCGTGACGGTCCCGGCCCAGTCCGGCGAGGACACGTGGCGGGTGATCGCCGAGCCCGTACAGTACGAGCTGGCGCTCAGCGGGGGCGGCACCGAGCAGGTCACGGGAACGCTGATCGTGGGCGCCAACCTCGGCGACATCAACGCGACGATCGATGGGCTGGCCGCCAGGGCCCTGATCATCGGCGTCATCATCGTGTGCATCCTGGCGATGGCCATCGTCGCGGTGGTGCGGACCAGCCTGCGGCCGCTGGTGGACATCGAGGAGACCGCGGGAGAGATCGCGGCCGGGCACCTGAACCGGCGGGTGCCCGAACGGGACCCGGGCACCGAGATCGGCAGCCTCGGGCGGTCACTCAACATCATGCTGAGCCAGATCGAGACCGCGTTCCACGCGCAGGAGGAATCCGAGCAGGCGGCGCACCAGTCAGAGGAACGGATGCGCCGGTTCATCGCGGACGCCAGCCACGAGCTGCGTACGCCGCTGACCGCCATCCGGGGCTTCGCCGAGTATTACCGGCAGCGCGGCGGCCTGGTCCGGGACGGCGGTAACGGGGAGGCGGCCGGCGATCCGGCCGGGCTTACGCCCGATGACCTGGAGCGGATCATGCGGCGGGTGGAAAGGGAAGCCGCCCGGATGGGGCTGCTCGTCGAGGACCTGTTGCTGCTGGCCCGGCTCGACCAGCAGCGGCCGCTGGCCCGGCAGCCGGTCGACCTGCTCACGCTGGCCGCCGACGCGGTGGGCGATGCCCGGCTGCTCGCGCCGTCCCGGGACATCGACCTGACGGTCCAGCCGGGCGCGGCGTTCCTGGTCATCGGCGACGAGCCGAGGCTGCGGCAGGTCATCGGGAACCTCATGAGCAACGCGCTGACGCACACCCCGGACGGGACCCCGATCCAGGTGTCGCTCAGCTCCGGGGTCCTCGACCCGCGGGCCGGTAATCCGACGCCGGCCGTGCTGCTCGACGTGATCGACCACGGGCCCGGCATGACCCGCGAGCAGGCCGACCGGGTGTTCGAGCGCTTCTACCGGGCGGATCAGGCCAGGACGCGGGCCACCGGCGGCAGCGGGCTCGGCCTGGCCATCGTGGACGCGCTGGTGACCGCCCACGGCGGCATCGCCTCGGTGGACACGGCGCAGGGGCAGGGCGCGAGGTTCCGGATCGCCCTCCCGATCGCTCCCGAGGCGCTGGGCAGCCAGCACCTGGATGACGAGCCCGAGGTGACGCCGGCCGACGCCGGCCAGCCGTACGCCGGCCAGCCGTACGCCGGCCAGCCGTACGCCGACCAGCCGCACCTGGCCTGACCGCCGCGAGGTCAGCCGGCCAGCGCGGCGCGGGCGGCGGAGCAGACCCCGTCCCGGTACGCGGCGCCGAACAGGCACGCGTGCACCAGCAGCGGGTGCAGCTGGTGGAGCGGGACCCGCGACCTCCAGCCGTCCGCCAGCGGAACCGTATCGTGGTACCCGGCGATGATCCGGTCCAGGCTGGGCGCCCCGAACAAGGCCAGCATGGCCAGGTCGGTCTCGCGGTGCCCGCCGTGCGCCGCCGGGTCGATGAGCCATCCCCGGCCGCCGGACCACAGCACGTTCCCGGCCCAGCAGTCGCCG
>JASHPP010000347.1 GCA_030038035.1 Trebonia sp. | reverse complement strand
ACCGCGATCTCCGCGTCCTTCGCCTCGACGACATCCCGCAACCGGGCCAGCAGGGCACGCAGCTCCCCGGCGTCAGCGGACGACCCGGGCTCATCGGACACAAGATCCGATCCTGTTCAACCTCAAGTCAAGGTTCAAGCACCGCCGCCGACGTGTCGGATCACGGCCTCAAGCCGAGGCCCCCTGAATGGACACGAGTCGCTGCTCATGAACGCCATGGCACGTTATGATCAGACGCTCGTACGGGAGAACTCGCTTTACCTGAGCTGGCTTGCGGAAGATTACGTGCAGCTCGGCGAGATCGAACATGCAGCGGGCATCGCGATGCGGATGGCAGCTCTGGCAGCCCGCACGGATTCCGCGCGGACCGACACTCGCTTGCGCTATCTCGCCAGACAGCTTGCACCTTACCGGGAAACCGCTCGCGTCGCCGAGTTCTTCGATGAGTACCAGTCGGTATCGTCACGCGAGATTCCACCGCCTAGACAAGCCGACTGACCCTGTACTGGGAGAACTTGGCTCCTGGCCTTTGGCTGTGCGGATTCACCTCCATCGAAGCCGTCTTCGGGCCACCCATTTTGATCCTCAATTAAGGCTTTTGCATTGCGGTTGCACTGAGCTTGCGCTGAATTTGCAGCGCAAACCCAAGATTGCATTCTAATTGCATCAGCGTTGCATGGAAAATCTTTCCAGTAGCCGGTGGAATCGGAGACATGGAAACAACCCAAGTCTCCGAAGGAAGTGATGCCGAATGAGCTACTACGCCAATTCCGAGGAAAGCATCCGGCTTATCGCCGGATTGCATGGCCTCGCGGAATTCCTCGACCAGAATCCCGACGTTCCCGCGCCGCCGCGAACCGACCTGCTCGTCTTCCCGTCGACCGGAAGCGACGCGCAGATGTTTGCGGAGATCGACGCCATCGCCGAGCAGATCGGCGCGACGGCGAGCGACGCCGACAGCCCAGCCCGCCACTACAGCGCGGTGCGCGACTTCGGCCCGGTGCAGTACCGCGCCGTCGCCATCCCGCACAGCGCCCGCCGCGACGAAAGCGGAGAGGCGGAATAGCGATGCTGCTGCATCTGATCCTCGGTTCCGCCGCTGTCCTGGGCACCGCGTTCGTCGGCGGTCTGGTCATGGTCATCGTCGGTATCCAGCGGGGCGACCATGGCAAACGGCTAACAGGTCGGCCCGTCGGCCGGAGTGAGGTTCTCGCCCGCTGCATGCTGACCGGCTCGCGCGGCTGCGACCCGCGCGACGACCCCGGGGACGGCCCGCGATGAGCAGGACGACCGACCTCGCCGCCGCGGTGGTCATTCCCACCCGGCATTGCGACCTCAGGTGCCAGAAATGCCGTGCCCGGTCCCGCTGGGTGCGCCGTAAGTCGTGGCGTTCCTCCCAGTCCCCGAACTGCCGTAACCGCGACCGGAAGAGGTGATGCCCGATGACTGTCTCGATTCCGCTGATCACGCTCATGGCGATCGTCGCCTACGTCGCTTACCGGCACATGGGCTTGCGTGCCTGGCACGCGGTCGTGTGCATGCTCCTGGGTTTCCTTCTCGCCGCCACCGGCGCAGCGCCGCAGATCGACAGCGTGCTCACCGGAATCCTGCACTGGCTCGCCGGAAAGGGGTGATGCCCGATGCCTGACACCAACAGCATGACCCCGCGCGCAGAAGGTCAGCCGTGGACGCTCTGCGTTGGCGACGCCCGAGCGGTACTCGCCGGGATGCCGTCCCAGTCGGCGAACTGCATCGTCACCAGCCCGCCTTACTGGGGCAAGCGGGACTACGGCGTGGCCGGGCAGTACGGCCACGAGACCGACCCAGCCGCATACGTGGCGACCATGCGCGATGTGTTCCGTGAGGCGCGCCGGGTGCTCGCCGACGACGGGACGTGCTGGCTCAACCTGGGCGATTCCTACTCCGCCAGCGGTGGGGGAGCAACCGGGTTGCACGCCTACCTCGGCCCGCACCTCACCACCCACGCCGTGACCGGGGTGCACCCGAAGAACCTGCTCGGCCTGCCGTGGCGGGTGGCGTTCGCGCTGCAAGACGACGGCTGGATTCTGCGCAACGCGGTCGTCTGGCATAAGCCGAACGCGATGCCCGAGTCGGTCCGGGACCGGCTCAACTGCCGGCACGAGCTGCTGTTCCTGCTCGTCAAGCAGCCCGCCTACTGGTTCGACCTCGACCCCATCCGCGTACCCCACGCCACAGCCGCCCGGCACGAGCCGACGGGCAGGCGTGACCCGTGCACCCGGCCGCCTCGCCACGCGGGTAGCCGCACCCGGCCGCCTAAGTACGGACCGGGTACACGCGAGGTCACCGCCGCCAGCCGCTACGGCGGCCAGCGGCACACCCGCGGGCACCCGAACGGGCGCAACCCCGGCGACGTCTGGTCGATCCCCACCCGCCCGTACAACGGACCGCATTTTGCCGCCTACCCGGTCGACCTGCCGCTGCGGTGCATCGCCGCCGGGTGCAAGCCTGGCGGCACTGTACTCGACCCGTTCACGGGAAGCGGCACGACCGGCCTGGCCGCGATCCAGCTGGGCCGCCGGTTCACGGGAATCGACCTGTCGCCCGACTTCGTGCGGCTGGCCGCCGAGCGGCTCACCCAGGCCGTCGCCGACACGGAGGAATCCCGGTGAACGCCGACGCCTTCCGCCGGGTCACGACCCGCAATGACATCGCGCGGGACATCATCGCCGGGTTCGCCGCAGTGACGCCGACCCTGGCCGGCGCCTGGCGGCTCGTGGACACCGCGCTCGCTGACCTCCCCGCCGCGCTCGCCGAACTGGCCCGAGTGCGGGCCGAGCTCGAGGCGGTGCGCCTGGACCGGGCGAACCTGCTCGCCGCGATCCGCGCCTGCCTGGCCGCGGACGCTGAGGGCGAGGACAACCCGCTCGGCTATCTGCGCGACGAACTGGACACGCCCGACTGCCCTGTCACGGCCACAAGGCGGCGCGCATGACCAGCTATTACCGGATGCGCCGGCACGCGCGCCGGGCCCGCCGCAGCGGCCTGCAGCCCGTCATGATCATCAACACTGGTGACCAGTTCCCCGCGCCTGCCGCGATGATCCTCGCCCACCTTGTGTGGCGGTACCGATCCGAACTCGCGCCCGTCTTCGCGGCGGGCGCGGTCCTGGCGGCGGGCTGGTGGGCGCACGCAGCACACCCGCACTGGTGGCCGTACCTGCTCGCCGTATCCGCCGTATCCGCCTGCGCACTCGCCTCCTTCGGCGCGCGGCTCGCACTGCGGCCCGCCGAGCGCCTCTACGCGGCGACAGTCTTGTTCGCAGCAAGCGCGTGGCTCGCCGCGGCGTACCTGCTCGGGCCGTTCTCGGCGCCGCTCCCGCAGATCCTGGGCATCGGCGCGCCGATCTTCGCTATCCCGTGGTGGGCGCACCGGCGTCGGCGGGCCAAGGTCCGCGTGGAACGCACGCTCGCCGCGTGGCCGGACATCTCCCGGGCCATCGGCCTGCCCGGCTCCCAGGTCATGTCGGCCACGGTGGACCTGTGGGGGTGGCGGGCACGGCTGCGGCTGGCCCGCGGCCAGACGATCGCCGACGTGACCGCGCGGATACCCGCGATCGAATCGGCCCTCGGCACGTTCCGCGGCGCGCACGTGTCCTTCCCACTCGTGACGACAAGGCCAACCGGTGCGAACTGCGGGTGCTGGACAGCGGACCCGCACGCCGAGGCGATTCCGTGGCCTGGGCCGTCCGCACGGTCGATAACCGACCCGGTAGAGTTGGGCCCGTTCGAGGACGCCGAACCGTGCCGCGTGCTGTTCCTGCGCCGGCATGCACTGCTTGCCGGAACCACCGGCTCAGGCAAGAGCGGCGGGCTAAACGTGCTGATGGGCACCCTGGCTGCCTGCGATGACGCGGTCATCTGGGCGATCGACCTGAAGAAAGGCATGGAACTCGGCCCCTGGGCACCGTGCATCGACCGGCTGGCGACCACCCCCGCCGAGGCCGCGGCGCTGCTCGCCGACGCGGTGGCGATCCTGCAAGCCCGGGCTGCATGGCTCGCCGCGAGCGGGCGCCGTGTCTGGGAACCATCGCCGGACATGCCCGCGCTTGTGATCATCATCGACCAATACGCCGAACTCGCGGACGAGGCACCAACCGCCAGGGGCGCCACCGACTCGATCGCCCGCCTCGGCCGCGCCGTAGCGGTCACGCTCGTCGCCGCGACCCAGCGTCCCACTCAGAAGGCCATGGGCCAGGGCGCAGTCCGCTCGCAGATGGACACCCGGATCTGCTTCCGCGTCCGCGAACGCAAGGACGTGGACCTGGTCCTCGGCCAGGGCATGCTCGCCGCAGGCTGGAACGCGCACACGCTCAACGCGCCCGGCAAGTTCCTGGTCTCCACCCCCGAGCACACCACGCCCCGCCATCTGGTCACCGATGACGACGTAGCACGAGCCGTTGCGTGGTACGCCCACCGCCGGCCGCGACTTGACGAGGTGTCGCTCAGCGCGATCTATCCCGATGTCACCGCCGGTCCTGCCGCCTGGCACAACCCCGGCGACGCCCAGCGCGACCCTGACGAGGCCACCCGCAGCCCGGACGCTGACGGCACGACCACGCCAGAGGGCGCGCTGTGGCTCGCGCTCTGCACGGCCC